>NZ_JBWJAR010000002.1:233590-500995 GCF_056389225.1 Pseudarthrobacter sp. rb
GCGGCAGCACGGAGGATCCTTCTCCCGTGCTGCCGCGCTTTCTGCTTTCACCCGGGGAGTTTAGTAACGTAACCAAGGTGTCCGTATCCCGCACTGAACGACTCCTCAACCTGCTCATTGCCTTGCTGAACACCCGCTACGGGTTGCGCCGCAGCGAGCTGCGCGAGAAGGTCTACCACGACACCTCCGGCAATGACGTCGCCTTCGGGCGGATGTTCGAGCGGGACAAGAACGACCTGAGGGCCATGGGGTTCGAGGTGGAAACCCTGACGGACCTGGGCTGGAGCGAGGATGACCCCGCCACCACCAGGTACCGCATCGGCAAGGAGTCCAGCCGCCTCCCGGACGTCCAGCTGGGGCCGGAAGAGTGGACGGTCCTCCTGCTTGCTTCCCAACTTTGGGAGCGCGCCGCATTGGGGACAGCTGCCCAAAGCGCACTCCGCAAACTCCAGGCATCGGGAAGGCTGGCCGAGGTGGAACTCCCGGCAGGCGTCCAGCCACGGATCAAACCGGCCGGCCAGGCCTTCGACGACATCGTTGCAGCCATGCATGCCCGCCATCCCGTGACTTTCACATACCTGGCCGGAAGCACCGGCAAGGAGGAGGAACGGTCTGTAGAGCCTTGGGGGTTGGGCAGCCGGTTCGGCCAGTGGTACCTCATGGGCTACGACCGGGGCCGAAACGCAGCCAGGCACTTCCGCCTGTCGCGCTTCACGAGCGCCGTGACAACCCTCAGCAGGGAGCAGTACGTCCCGCCCGCCAACTTCAGCATCCGCGCTGAACTGGACCGGTTGCCTGAACTGCCGCTGCGCACCGCCGTCGTGGACGTCAGGCAGGGGCGCCTGCTGGCGCTGCGCAGCCGGGCCGTTGAAGGCGCGCACCACCAGGCGCCCGGCCGGCCTGCCGACGGCGACGACCGAGTGGTCGTGGAATACCGTGATCCGGAGGTCCTCGCCGAAGAGTTGGCCAGCTATGGACCCGATGCCCTGGCAGTGGAGCCCGCGGAGCTGGTGGGAGCAGTGCGGCGCCGGCTGCAGGCCGCTGCCCGCTTCAGCGCTTCGCCCGTCCCCGTCTACTCGTTCCCTGATGCCCGGGCGCGGACGGCCCGGAAGGGAACCTCGGAGGACCAGCTCAAGCGCATGCTGCAGTTGGTCCCGTTCCTGGTCCATAACCAGGGCCTGCACATCCAGGACGTCGCAAAGCACTTTGGCGTCACCCGGGACGAGCTGGAGGCAGACCTCCGGATCCTCATTTGCTCCGGATTGCCCGAGGGGTATCCGGATGACCTGCTCGATATCCAGTGGGAGGATGACCACGTCTTCATCACCCAGGACCTTGACCTGAAGAAGCCGGTCCGGTTTACGGTGGCGGAGGCTTGTGCCCTGCTGACCGGACTTGAGACGCTCAATGGGCTGCCGGACCTGCCGGGCGGCGGCGCCCTGGAATCGGTCACGTTGAAGCTGCTGGCCGCGGCGGGGGAGGAAGGACTCCGTGCTGCCTCCATCGCCGGGCCGCAGGTGGCTCCCGCGGACGCCGCGACCCACGCCACGGTCCGCCAGGCCATCGGGACCGGCGCGCAACTCCGCCTGACCTACCTCTCACCCCAGCGTGACGCGGTCACCGAGCGCGACGTAGACCCGCTCCGGCTGTACTCCCTGGACAACACCTGGTACTTCGAAGCCTGGTGCCATCTGGTGGACGGGCTCCGGAATTTCCGGCTGGACCGGGTCCAGGACGTGCGGCCCAACGGCCGGGCCGCCACGGTGCACGGGCCGCCCGAAGGCGGGGTTCCCGCCAAACTTTTCACTGCGAACGACGACGACACAACAGTCACTGTCCAGCTCACCCGGCAGGGGAGGGGGCTGGCGGATGACTATTACGCGGAGCGCACCGCAGAGTTGCCCGACGGCGGGCTGGTGGCCCAGCTCAGGTTCGGCAACACCGCGTGGCTGCCGATGTTCGTGGCCCAGCACGGCGGTTCGGCCCGGATCCTGGCTCCTGCCGGGCTCGCTGACGCCGCGCGGGACTGGCTTGCGGCATCGCTGGACAGGTACGCCGGATAGACTTCTCAGCATGCCTTGGTGGTCCTGGATTCTCATATGGGTGGCGCTCGTTGCAGTGTCCCTGCTGTTCTATGTCCTGCTGGGCATCCGTCTCTTCCGCCAGTTCATGGCGACCGTCAAGGATCTCAGTGCTGCCGGTGAAAAGCTGGGGCACTTGAATCCCGTCGAAGCGCAGGAATCCGCGGACCAGGAACGGCCGCTTCCGGGTTCCGCCGTTTTTGCCTCACCCGCCGTGATGCGACATGATTACGAGGCATCCAAATCGGCCCGGCGCGAAGACCGCCGCCGCCGGCGAGTGCAGCGCAAAAAGGACCGGGGCCAGCCGCAGGCGCTCGGAGATCTCGACTTCACATAGAAGTAGGATGTATTTAGAGGAAAGGATTTCCCGTGGGAAGACTCTTTGATGGCCCCTGGCCGATCGTAATCATTATCGTCGTTGCTTTGCTTCTCTTCGCGGCCCCCAAGCTTCCGGCCATGGCCCGCAGCCTGGGACAGTCAATGCGGATCATCAAGTCCGAGGTCAAGGAAATGAAGAACGACGGCAAAGCCGAGTCCACCGAAGCCACCGGCCCGGTGGAAGGCACCATCGTGAACCACCCCAAGGCGAAGCCCGGTGAGCCGACAGACGGCACTGACGTTCCGCCGTCGACCCGCGCCTGACCTCCCGTGGCACTGTCGCGGGCCCGTAAAGCCAATCCCGAGGGGCGGATGTCCCTTTGGGAGCACCTCAAGGAGCTGAAGAACCGGCTGATCAAGTCGGCCATCGGCGTCGTCATCGGCGGTATTGGGGGCTGGATACTTTACGATCCGCTGTTGAAGGCACTGGCTGAACCGGTAAACCGGATTTCGAGTGAGACCGGAGGCCTTGCGGCCATCAACTTCGGAACCATCGCGTCGCCTTTTGACTTCAAGCTGCAGATGTCGCTCCTCATCGGGGCGGTCATCTCCAGCCCCATCTGGATCTACCAGCTCTGGGCGTTCATCACGCCCGGGCTGACGTCCAAGGAACGCCGCTACACCCTGGGCTACATGGCCGCTGCCATCCCCCTGTTCCTTGCCGGAATCTGGGTGGGGTGGCTGGTGGTGCCCCAGGTGGTCCACGCCTTGACCCAGTTCACTCCGGAGGGGTCCTCCAGCGTCATCGACGCCCGGACCTACATTGAATTCGTCACCCGCATGGTGCTGATGCTGGGCCTGGCCTTCCTGGTCCCCGTGGTACTGGTCGGCATCAACATGGCGGGCATCGTTTCGGGCCGCACCATCCTGAAGGCCTGGCGCATCACCGTCTTCCTGGTGTTTGTCCTGGCAGCAATCGCAGCGCCGGGTGCTGATGCCATTTCGATGTTCATGCTGGCCGGACCACTGTTGGCGCTCTTCTTTGCAGCGATTGGCATTTGCATCATGAACGACAAACGCCGCGAACGCCGGCAGGCCCGGCAGGTCGAAGAGACCGAGGCCACAGCCGATATCGCCACCCCCGGCAGTGAACTCAAGAAGCTGTAGCGTGCCGCTAGGCTTGGGGTATGTCCTCCACCACCGGACCCTTCTCCACCGGCCCCGTCGATCCTGAAGTTTCTCCAGCCGAGAGATACCGTGCCAGCGCCGAGCGCCGGGCAGAGGCGGCCACGTACCTTGGGTCCTTTATCCGGACCCTCGAGTTCGAACTTGACGATTTTCAACGGCAGGCGTGCCGTTCGCTTCAGGAAGGCAGGGGAGTACTGGTGGCGGCCCCGACCGGAGCCGGGAAGACCATCGTGGGGGAGTTCGCCATCTACCTCGCCCTGCAGCGGGGCCTGAAGGCCTTTTACACCACCCCCATCAAAGCCCTCAGCAACCAGAAATTCACTGAACTCAGCGAAAAGTACGGTGCAGAGAATGTGGGCCTCCTGACCGGCGACACCAGCATCAACGGCGACGCGCAGGTGGTGGTGATGACCACCGAAGTCCTCCGGAACATGCTGTACGCGGATTCTGCCACGTTGGAGGACCTCGGCTACGTGGTCATGGACGAGGTCCACTACCTCGCCGACCGGTTCCGCGGGGCAGTGTGGGAGGAAGTCATCATCCACCTGCCCAGCGAGGTCCAGGTCGCCTCGCTCAGTGCAACCGTCTCCAACGCCGAGGAGTTCGGCGCCTGGCTGGACACCGTCCGCGGGGACACGGACATCATCGTCTCCGAGCACCGGCCGGTGCCGCTGTGGCAGCACGTCATGGTGGGCCGGCAGATCATGGACCTGTTCGCCGGAGAGACCACCTTCGACGAGATCGCCCCGCCCGTCGAGGAAGAGGGCCGGCAGCCTGCCGCGACCGGCAAATCCGTTGACACCGCCAAGGGCCGCGGCTTCGACGTCAACCCGGACCTCCTCACTGTTGCCCGCAGCGAAAGCCAGCAGAGCTTCCGCAGCCGCCCCGGCGCCGGACGCCGCGGCCAGCGTGGCCGCAACGGTTATGACCGCCCGGGCAGGAGCGAAGAAACGGGGGTCCGCCCCGCCAGCCGTCCGCAGGTGATCGCCAGCCTGGACCGGATGGACCTGTTGCCTGCCATCACCTTCATCTTCTCCCGTGCCGGCTGTGAAGCGGCCGTGGCGCAGTGCGTTGGTTCGGGCCTGTGGCTCACCACGGAGAAGGAGCAGCGGATCATCGCCCAGCGGGTGGACGAGGCCGGGCAGGACATCCCGCCGGACGACCTCGACGTCCTGGGCTTTTGGACGTGGCGGGACGGCCTGCTTCGGGGTTTCGCAGCCCACCATGCCGGCATGCTGCCCACCTTCAAGGAAGTGGTGGAAAAGCTTTTCGCCGACGGCCTGGTCAAGGCGGTTTTCGCCACTGAGACCCTCGCCCTGGGTGTCAACATGCCCGCCCGCTCGGTGGTCCTGGAAAAGCTGGACAAGTTCAACGGCGAAGCCCACGTGGACATCACCGCAGGCGAATACACCCAGCTCACCGGCCGGGCCGGGCGGCGCGGCATCGACGTCGAGGGCCACGCCGTGGTGCTGTGGCAGCCGGGGACGGACCCGACGGCGGTGGCGGGCCTGGCGTCGCGGCGGACCTATCCGCTGAACTCCAGTTTCCGGCCCACCTACAACATGAGCATCAACCTCCTGGCACAGTTTGGGCGTGCCAGGGCCCGGGAAATCCTGGAATCGTCCTTTGCCCAGTTCCAGGCCGACCGCTCGGTGGTTGGCCTGGCCAGGCAGGTGCGGAGCCGTGAGGAGTCCCTTGCGGGTTACGCCATGTCCATGACCTGCCACCTTGGCGACTTCACGGAGTATGCCCGGCTGCGCAGGGAGCTTTCCGATGCCGAGAGTGCCACCTCCCGGACCAAGTCGCGGGTTCAGAAGTCACTCAGTGACGACTCCCTGGCCCGCCTCCTGCCCGGGGACGTCGTCAACGTTCCCGGCGGGCGTGCCCCGGGGCCCGCCGTCGTCCTCAGCTCTGACCACAGCAGCCGCGAACCCCGGCCTGCCGTGCTGACCCTGGACAACCAGCTGCGCCGGATAGGAACCGACGACCTGGAAGGACCCATCGCTCCGGTTACCCGCATCCGCATTCCCAAATCCTTCAACGCCAAGGTGCCCAAGTCCCGGCGGGACCTTGCCTCCAGCGCACGGAACGCCCTGCGCGAGAACCGGCCGCCTGCTCCCGGGCAGAACCGCAACCACGATTTCGGCCGCGGAGCTGCCTTTCCCAACCAGGAGCGGCGCATCGCCGAACTGCGCCGGGCCCTCAAGGCACACCCCTGCCACGGGTGCAGCGAACGCGAAGACCATGCCCGGTGGTCGGAGCGGTGGTGGAAGCTGCGGCGTGAAACGGATGGCCTGGTCCGCCAGATCCAGGGCCGCACCAACACGATCGCCAAAACCTTCGACCGGGTGTGCGACGTCCTGTCCGCCTACGGATACCTGGAGGACACCGGTGACGGCCGCCTGAACATCAGCCCGGACGGCCAGCGGCTGCGCCGGATCTACGGCGAGAAGGACTTGCTGATCTCGCAGTCCCTGCGGCTGGGCGCGTTCGATGACCTGGACGCCGCCGAAGTTGCTGCCCTGGCCAGTGTGCTGGTCTACCAGGCCAAACGCGAAGACCGGGGTCTGCGGCCGCGCATGCCCAGCGTCTCCCTGGAGACTTCCGTGGACATCGTGGTCAAGGAATGGTCCGTCCTTGAGGACGTGGAGGAGGAGAACAAGCTTCCGCTGACCGGCGAACCTGAACTGGGACTTGTCTGGCCGCTGTACAAGTGGGCCCGCGGACGCCACCTCCAGGACGTCCTGAGCGGCACCGACCTTGCCGCCGGTGACTTTGTCCGCTGGGTCAAGCAGGTGGTGGACCTGCTTGACCAGCTTGCCAAGATCCCTGGCCTTGATCCGCGCCTGGCACGGCTCTGTGCCGAAGCGATCAACCTGATCCGCCGCGGCGTCGTGGCCTATTCTTCCGTGCTCTAGTCCCACCTCAACCCTTGCCGGCTGCAACCGGCGTGCCCTATCCCAGGAGTCCTGCCTTTATGCCCCGCCCTGATGCCGCACCCCGCAACGCCGACCGTCCCGTCCCGGTGCTGTACCGCAATGGATCCGTCTACACCGCGGCGGACCCGTTCGCCACGGCAATGCTTGTGGATGGGGACACTGTTGCATGGGTTGGATCGGAGCAGGCGGCCTCGTCAATTGCCGACAGCTCCATGGAAGTCATCGACCTCCGCGGCGCCCTGGTTGCGCCGGGCTTCGTTGACTCGCACGTGCACCTGACCGAAACCGGGATCGCCCTGGACTCGCTCCAGCTTGGGACGCTCAAGTCGGCCCGGGAAGTGCTGGACGCAGTCGCCGGGGCCGCCGGGAACGGACCGGTGCTCGGCCACGGCTGGGACGAGGCCACGTGGGCGGACCCCGCCCTGCCCAGTGCAGAAGAACTCGACCGGGCCGCTGGAGGCAGGCCGGTCTATCTCTCCCGGGTGGACATGCACTCGGCGCTGGTGTCAACGTCCCTGGCACAGTCCGCGGACCTTCAGAACCGGGACGGGTACGACGGCGGCGCCAGGGTGACGCGGGCCGCCCACGAGGCAGCACGGCTGGCGACCCGGCAGTTGCCGCAGGATGAGCTGAAGCGGCTCCAGGCCCGGGCCCTGGCGGAAGCGGCCGCCAACGGCTACGTCGCCCTGGCCGAAATGGGCGCACCGCATATCGGCGGCGCCGATGACCTGCGGCTCGCGGCAGCATGGAACGCCTCCGGAACCGGGGAGCCCCGTTTTCCCGAAGTCATGCCGTACTGGGGCGGGCTGGTGTCGTCCGAGGAGCAGGCCCGCGCGCTGGTGGCAGAGCTGGGGGCGGGAGTCCGCGGCCTTGCAGGAGACCTGAACATCGACGGTTCCCTGGGCTCGCGCACCGCCGCCCTGCGCGCCGGTTACAGCGATGCCGGCCAGGAGCGCGGCACCTTGTACTTGAGCGCGGACCAGGCAGCAGCCCACCTTGCCGCCTGCTCCCTTGCCGGGATCCAGGGTGGGTTCCACGTGATTGGTGACGCCGGACTGGATGCTGCGCTGGAAGCGCTGGACCTTGCCGCCAGGGAAGTGGGGGAGCAGCGGGTGCGGGCCGCAGGCCACCGGTTTGAGCATGTGGAGATGGCCGATGCCGAAGCCGTGGCCAGGTTGGCGAACTACTCCGTGACCGTCAGCGCCCAGCCCTCCTTCGACGCTGCCTGGGGCGGCCCCGGTGGCCTCTACGAGCAGCGGCTGGGGAGCCGAAGCCGGTCGATGAATCCGTTCGCCGCGTTCTACTCGGCCGGAGTTCCCGTCTGCTTCGGCAGCGACAGCCCCGTCACGCCCCTGCGTCCCTGGTCGAGCGTGCGCGCCTGCGTGGAACACCACAACCCCGACCAGCGTATTTCTGCGCGGGCAGCCTTCCTGGGCCACACCCGGGCCGGCTGGCGGGCCGCGCGGCACCCAAACCCCATGGCCGGGCAACTGGTGCCCGGGGCTCCCGCGAGTTTTGCCGTGTGGGAGGTGGAGGAGCTGATGGTCCAGGTGGCTGACGGGCGGGTTCAGTCCTGGAGCACCGATCCGCGCGCCAGGACCCCCTTGCTGCCGGCACTGGACACAGGCTCAGACCCGGTATGCCTGCAAACCGTAAAAGACGGTGCCGAACTGTTCGCCAGCCCGGCCCTGCGTTCCTGAGCCGGGAATCCTCCGCCCTATAATGGGGAGTTGCGCCTGCGGCCGGCATGCCCGGCACCAGGTGCACCGACCACTTCCACCAGGAAAGGCCCTCTGTGCGCGTCCTTACGATCATTCCCACCTACAACGAACTGGAATCGCTGCCCAAGACGCTCCAGCGCCTGCGGAAGGCCGTTCCGGCGTCGGACGTGCTGGTGGTCGATGACAACAGCCCTGACGGCACCGGCCAACTTGCCGACGGCTTCGCTGCCGAGGACTCCCAGGTCCACGTCCTGCACCGCAAGGGCAAGGAAGGCCTGGGCGCTGCCTACATCGCCGGTTTCAAGTGGGGCCTGGATGCCGGCTACGACGTCCTGGTGGAAATGGATGCGGACGGTTCCCACCAGCCGGAACAGCTTCCCCAACTGCTTGAAGCCGTGGAACAGGGCGCAGACCTGGCCATGGGCTCGCGCTGGGTCCCCGGCGGCAGCGTGGTCAACTGGCCGCTGTACCGCCAGGCGATCTCCCGGGTGGGCAGCACCTACGCCCGGTTGATGCTGGGCCTGCCGATCCGGGACGTGACCGGCGGATACCGCGCGTTCCGCAGGACCACGCTGGAAAAGCTCAATCTGGACCAGGTGGATTCTGTTGGCTACGGCTTCCAGGTGGACCTCGCCTGGCGTGTCGCCAAACTGGGCCTGCGCATCGAGGAACGCCCCATAACTTTCGTCGAACGGGAACTCGGCGCATCCAAGATGAGCGGCAACATCGTGGTCGAAGCCATGATCAACGTCACCAAATGGGGCCTGGCCGCGCGCTGGAACACGCTGGCCGGAAAGCTGAAGAACAAGCAGGCATAGCCTGCGGGTACTGCCGCTGACGATGTCCGGGCGGTACCAAAAAATGGGGGGCCCCGCACCAAGGTGCGGGGCCGCCCCCATTTTTTGCGGCTGGCCTTATGCCGAGCGGCGCTCTCCGCGGCGTTCGCGCAGGATAGTCAGGCGGTCCTCGAGGATCTGTTCGAGTTCAGGCAGGGAGCGACGTTCCAGCAGCATGTCCCAGTGGGTGCGGACTGCCTTGTCGTTGCTGGTGTCCGGCTTTTCGCCGTCAACCAGGAGCGCTTCCTTACCGGTCTTGGAGACCCACACCGGAGGAATTTCCGCCTCGGAGGAGAACGTGACGAAGACCTGCTCGCCATCCGCGCAACGGTATTCGACCCGCTGGCGCGGAGCCGGCTCAACTCCGGACTCGGTCTCCATGCTCTGCGCACCAAGGCGCATGCCCCGCAGGCTGCGATCGCTCATGTTTTCTCCCTCTGGTCGGTTCGCGGATGAAATCTCCGCGCTAGCCGGTGGCGCCTTGGCACCGCCGGACTACTTTGTGCACTGTGCTGCATCATAGGATTCAACGCATTGCGAAGCTTGGTTGTTCCAGCTGGTAGTCTCCTGCCGGACAAATACCCAATTATACGTTGGTTATCACTGTTGGAACAAAACGGGGAGGGTTTGGCGTCAACCACCAGGCCCTCCCCGTTCTCCCGTTCAGCTTATGGCTGGGCGCGTTCGGTGGGTGCGTCCTGGAAGAGCGGCCCGCCGGCTGTGCCCTCAGCGTTGGTACCTCCGAGGGCGTTGCCAATGCCCTTCAGGGCTTCGCCGACTTCGCTCGGGATGATCCACAGCTTGTTGGCGGAGCCTTCGGCGAGCTTGGGCAGCGTCTGCAGGTACTGGTAGGCCAGCAGTTTCTGGTCCGGGTTTCCCTTGTGGATGGCGTCGAACACCTTCTGGATGGCCTGCGACTCGCCGTCCGCGCGAAGGATGGCAGCCTTGGCTTCGCCCTCTGCGGCCAGGATGGACGCCTGGCGCTGGCCCTCGGCGGTGAGGATGGCCGACTGCTTGGTGCCTTCGGCCGTGAGGATTGCTGCGCGCCGGTCGCGTTCGGCACGCATCTGCTTCTCCATGGAATCCTGGATGGAGTGGGGCGGATCGATGGCCTTCAGTTCCACCCGTGAAACGCGGATGCCCCAACGGCCTGTGGCCTCATCCAGGACGCCGCGCAGCTGTCCATTGATCTGGTCCCGCGACGTGAGGGCTTCCTCCAGGTTGAGGCCACCCACCACGTTGCGCAGGGTGGTGGTGGTGAGCTGTTCCACGGCCTGGATGTAGTTGGCGATTTCATACGTGGCAGCCCGCGGGTCCGTCACCTGGAAGTAGACCACTGTATCGATGGACACCACCAGGTTGTCCTCGGTGATAACAGGCTGCGGCGGAAAGGACACCACTTGTTCACGCAGGTCCAGCAGCGGCAGGAGCCGGTCCACAAAAGGAATCAGGATTGTCAGGCCCGGATTGAGCGTCCGCTGGTACTTGCCGAGCCGTTCAACAACGCCGGCGCGGGCCTGCGGAATGATCCGGACGGACCGGACCAAAACTATGATGACAAAGACGATCAGAACCACCAGCACAATGGCCAGTGCGGTTCCGCCTGCGTTTTCCATACAACTCCTTGTTCCCCAATTGTCAGGCTGTATCAGGCCCGGTGGCCGCCGTGGGCGGTACCGAAACCACTGCTGTGGCGCCGTCAATGGCCGCTACGACCACCGTCTGGCCTGCGGGAAGCACTCCCGCAGCGGATCTCGCACTCCATATATCGCCGCCGATTTTCACCAGGCCGCCGTCGGACGTCACGGCCTCCATCACCACGGCCGGCTCACCGATCAGCCGGTCCACGTTGGTCCGCTGCTCCGAGGGGCTCTTCTTCAGGTGGGACAGTGCCACGGGCCGGACAAAGGCCACCATGAGCAGCGACACGATGCAGAAGATGACTACCTGGAGCCAGGGCTCGGCGCCGGCGAAATCGGCTACCAGTGCGGCGAGCGATCCGCCGCCAAGCATGATGAAAAACAGGTCAAGGGTGATCATCTCGATCACTGCAAACGCCAGGAAAGCCGTGAGCCACAACGCCCACCAGTTTTCCCCAAGCCATTCGAACATTCCTGCTTCCCCCTTCGTCACGGGGGAGCCGCGTCCGCGGACCCGCCAGCAACTGTCTTTTCATCCTAGTCCGCGGACCTGGCCTGTGGGCCGGTTCACAGCGGGTGCCGGGGGATAGTGGCCAAGTCGTTACGGGGCACCGTGGGCAGCAGGCCGAAACACGGAAAGCCTGAATTTTGCGTCGGCTTCCACCGGTTCCGGGGAGTCTTCGAGGCGGGCGGCGATCTGGTCCCGGTCCAGGTGGTGGCCCGCCGGTCCCATGAACGCCAGGTCCGCGGCGGCCGCGCGGCCCAGCTTGAGCGGTATGTCCACGTCAAGGGTCTTTTCGGGCTCGAAGTGCCCGGCCATCGCCTCCGCCAGCCGCTCATCCTTGCCCTCTTCAATGCCAAGCATTCCGGTCACGGCCGCGATGCCCGCCAGGTGTCCGGGCCGCGGCGTCACCACTGCCAGCACGCCCTCCGGGCACAGGACCCGGGCGAACTCGGCGGGGTTCCGCGGTGCGAAGACCACGGTGACCGCGTCCACCGAGTTGTCCGCCACCGGCAGCGGCCGCCAGATGTCCCAGACCAGGTTCACGGCTTCCGGGTTGAGGCGGGCCGCCCGCCGGAGCGCGAATTTCGAGATGTCCAGGCCAATGGCGGACGCCTGCCGCCCCCCGGCAGCTGCAGCATCGAGGATCGCCCGCAGATAGTGTCCGGTCCCCGTTCCCGAGTCCAGCACCACCGCGCCTTCCGGCCGCAGGACGGGTACGACGGCGGAGGCCAGGGCCTGCTGCAGCGGCCCGTAGTGCCCGTTCCCCAGGAAGGCGTACCGTGACGCCACCATCGCGGCGCTGTCCGGTTCAAAGGGTGTGCCTTTGCCTACCAGCAGGTTGAAGTAGCCCTGGCGGGCGGCGTCGAAGCTGTGCCCGGACGGGCACACCAGGCGCGGCTGGCGCGTTGCCTCCGCTTCCAGGTACTCCAGCGGATGTGAGCAGACGGGGCACAGGAGGGGAAGGTCCGCGGAAGGCATGGGAACCAGTTTAGGGCGGGCTGGGCATTCAGCCCCGCCGGCCCTGCATGCGGAGGGAAGCGGTGGCCGTCAGCCGAGGGAGATCCCCGCAGGCCCGTCGTCGAAACCCAGCCCTTCCCGTGCCTTGTCAATGCCCGCCTCTGCCCAGTGCGCTGCGTATTCGGCGTTGCTGCTCAAAGACCGAAGCTGGGCACGGTCTATGTACAGGATGCCGTCGAGGTGGTCCGTCTCATGCTGCACGATACGCGCCTGCCAGCCGGAGAACTCACGCCGCTCCGCCGCGCCGTCGGGTGTTACGTACTCCAGCAGCACGGCCTCGGGACGCGCCACCACCGCCTGCAGCCCGTTGAGGGAAAGACAGCCCTCGTAGAACGACGCGTGTTCCTGCCCAAGCGGCGTGTAGCGGGGGTTGAGGATGGCCAGGAAATCCAGCGGGCTCCGGTTGCGCAGGGCAGCGGCAGCGGGATCGATGTCGAACTGGTCCTCCAGGACAGCGAGCCGCAGGGGGATGCCCAGCTGCGGCGCGGCGAGACCCACGCCGGGGGCTTCGTGCATGACCTGGCGCATGATCCCGATCAGGCGGCCCAGCTGGTCCTCTGACAGCTGACCGTCGAAGTCCGCGGCGCGCTGGCGGAGCGCCGGGTGTCCGGCCTGGACGATGGGCGGGAGCGATCCGGCGGACAGGATCCGCTCAACAAGCTCACGGATCTGGCCGGCGCCGGCGGTGGTCGGGGGAACAGTCTGGGTCATGGGGACAGCCTACTGGCGGACGGCGTGCGGGGACGTTGGGTAGGGTCTACTGCATGGCTGAAGATCCCCTCCCTGCAGCGTCGCCGCTGGAACACGTCCTTGAATTCATCCGGGTCCTTGAAGCGGGCGGCGGGGCGGCGGACATACGGCCGTTCCTCTCTGAACAGTTCGTGCTGACGGAGGCACCGCACCTGTTGGCCCCGGAAGGCTCCACGCGGACGCTGGCGGCGGTGCTTGCCGGCGCTGACCAGAGCCGCGACGTCGTGAAGGACCAGCAGTTCACTGTCCGGCGGACCACTTGTGAAGGCGGCAGGGTGGCGGTGGAGGCGGATTGGTCTGCCACGGTGCTGATGGATCTGCGGTATTGGGACCGCGGCGAAACAATCCGGGCCAGGACCTCGTCCGTCTTTGAGGTCAGCAACGGCGTGATCGTAAGCCAGGACAGCTACGACTGCTACTTCCGGTAACGCGGCAACCGGTCTGTGGTGCGGCGGCTAGTTCATGGTGAAACGCCTGGCGGCCCACTGGTTCACCGCCGGAATAGCGGCAGCCGCGGCAACGCCGGCGGTACGGATCCGCAGGAGCGGGCCCGGCAGCGGCCTGCCCAGCATCATGTTGAATTCGGCCTGCCGGCGGGCCAGGACGGCAGCCTGCCGCCGGCTCTGATCGAATTGCCTGAGTTGAGCGCCCGTGGGTTCCCCAGCCAGTGCCGCGCACGCCACCGGCACCAGGTCCCGGGCGCCCAGCCAACCGAGGTTCATGCCCTGGCCACCAATGGGGCTGATCTCGTGGGCGGCATCACCGAGCAGCACCGTCCGTCCGTCGACCGTCCTTTGGGCGATCCCGGACTGCACATTGAAGGCGCTGAGCATGGAGTTCGTGGCCGGATCCGGGCGAATCCCGGTCCTTTGGTGCACCAGCTCCGCAAGGTGGCCGGACCCTGCCTCCGGTCCGGCCGGCGCGCCCAGGCGCACCACCCAGCGCCGGACGCCACCGGGCAGCGGGAAGGACTCAACGATTCCGTCCGGCTCAAGGAACAGGACGGCTTTGTCCCCGAAGTCCGTGCCGTCGTCGAAATCCCCCATGAGGTAGTGGTCGGGGTACGTTTTCCGGACCACCGGGACCCCGAGCGCATCCCGCAGCCGTGACCGGGCACCGTCGGCCAGGACCAGCAAAGCCCCCGTCACGCTGCGGCCGGGACGCGTGGCACCCGCGCCGGCATCCACCGCGACGGTGACCTTGCCGCTGTCGTCCCTGACGCCGGTGACTTTCGCACCCCTGACAATTGCCCCGGGGTCCAGAGCGAGGACGCGCTCTTCCAGGAGCTGCTCCGTCCTGAACTGCGGGAGTGCCAGCACGAACGGAAAGTCCCTGGAGACGTCGTCGAACGCCATGGTGCCCACCGTCTTCCCGCGGCTGACCGCCAGGCCGGACCGGATGCGGACACCCTCCTCCACCATGGCAGAGGCCACGTGCACCGCGGCCAGTGCCTCCAGGGCCGGCGGGTGGATGCCGATGGCCCGGGTATGCCGGTTCCGCGACTGCCGTTGCTCAAAGACTCTTACCGAAACGCCTTCCTGCAGCAGGGCGGCCGCCAGGTACAGGCCAACGGGACCACCGCCGGCGATCAGGACATCGGCATCCATCTCAGCCCTTCCGGTAGGCCAGGACCTGGTGGAAGACCGACGAGTGCTCCACGGACCAGCCCGGTGGAGCGGCTGCGGCAAGCTCGGCACGGGTGTAGCTGCGGCGGATGGACGTAAGCCCGTCTTCCCGGATGAAGGACCTCCGGAATGGCAGCGCGGCCACACCGAAGAGGGAGAATGCGATGGTGCTGCGGATGAGATCGTTGTGCAGCGCCTTCTGGCCGGCGAGGATTTCCGAGTCTGCCAGCAGTTGCTTGAGCTCCCCGGACTGGAGATGGTGCAGCACGTGGTTGGAGATCACGACGTCGAACCGGGCACCTTCGCGGACCAGGTCACCACTGTGCGCCTGGCGGAATTCTACGCCGGGCATGGGGGAGCGCCGGCTGGCGAAGGCGGCAGCGCGGGGATCCGGATCGATGCCGGTCACGTGCATGGACGTGCCGTCCCGGTGTGCCCAGCGGGCCAGCATTATGGCGAGGTCACCACCGCCGGACCCGATGTCCAGCACGGTCACGGGTCTGTGGTCCGGCTTGACGATGGCGCGAAGCTCCCTGTTATACAGGCCCCGCCAGCCGGACAGTACCCGGTTGATGACCCAAAACTGCCGGTAGGTATTGTCCAGGAGCTTTTCATCGCAGTCCGCGCGGTCCATCTGCTCGATGTCCCCGGCGGCTCGCGTTCGCAGCAGAATCCCCATGCCCTGGCGTTCCAGTCAGGCCACAGGTGCTTCTGCGGGCGTCCGGTCCTGGCGGGCCTCCGGGCCGAATCCGGCAGCGTTGTCCTGCCGCGCGGGGTCCTGGGTTGCGGTGATGGACTGCCGGAGCTTGGTGAACAGCCCCGTTTCCACGGTCAGTCCCGGGCCGAAAGCCATGGAACAAATACGCCCGCCACCATTGGAGTCCCCGGGCAGCAGCGGCTGTTCCAGGATGTACTTGAGGACGAAGAGCACCGTGGCACTGCTCATGTTGCCGTAGTTCCGGAGGATGTCCCGGGCCGGAACCAGTTGCGCGTCGCTGAGGCCAAGCCGGGACTGGACCTTGTCCAGGATGCTGCGGCCACCGGGATGGATGGCCCAGTGGGGGATCGCGGTGTAGGGGAGTGCCGCTAATTCCGGGTCTTTTGCCAGCAGGGGCTGCAGGGCACCCACGATGTGGTCGTCGATGATGTGGGGTACATAGTTGCCCAGGACCATCTCGAACCCGTGATCGCCGATGTTCCATGCCATGGAGTCCTCACCGACCGGGGTCAGGACTGTTTCGAAGTGGTCCAGCTTCAGCAGCGCGGCTTCTTCCGCGCCGGGCCGTGCGGTCACGACGGCGGCAGCGGCGCCATCGGCGAAAAGGGCCGAACCCATGATGGTGTCCGGATCATTGGACGTGCGTACGTGCAGGGAGCAGAGTTCGGCGCAGACCACCAGGACCACCGCGTGCGGGTCGGATTCACAGAACAACTTCGCTGCGCGGAGCGCCGGAAACGCCGCGTAGCAGCCCATGAAGCCCAGGTGATACCGCTGGACGGAAGGACTAAGCCCGAGCTCGCGGACCACCTTGTAGTCCGGGCCCGGATTGAAAAAGCCCGTGCACGACACCGTCACGACGTGAGTTATGTCAAGTAAATCCAGTTCGGGCGCCGCCTTCAGGGCAGCGCGGGCAGCCTCCACGAACAGCTTGGTGGCTTCCCGGGCAAAGATGTCGTTACGGACCTTGGTGCTGGGATTCAGCAGGAGTCCGGTGTCCGGGTCGTAGAACTGCGGGCTTTCCGAGCGTGACGTGTTGGTCAGTTCACTGACTGCCGTGAATCTGGTCTCAATGGCTGCGCCGTCAAAGCAGGTGGTGACCAGGCGCGAACCGAGCCGGGAAAGACCCGGCTGCGCGGCGAATACATCACGGGCTTCGGCCTGGATCAGTTTTGTCGTCGGAACTGCAGTTTCAAGTGAACGCACGTAGACCGTCATCACGTCATTCTTGACGTGCGCTTTGATAAAGACAATGGGCCCCGTGGTTTGAACAGCGGTAAAGACAATGGGCCCCGTGGTTTGAACAGCGGTAAAGACAATGGGCCCCGTGGTTTGAACAGCGGTTTCGCCACGTAATTGTCATGGGATGAAGGCGTAACTGTCGGAATTGCAGGGCACGGGTGCCTCACGTCCTGCCCCGCTCGGGAACTCTTCCCATTGCGCCGATAATCTACATTATGTCAAGTAGTGTTCCGGAGACCCTGGAAGGAGCCATTAAGGACCGATCCCCCGACCGCCGGATACGATGCCTGCAGCAATGGCCCCGAACCAAACGCTCCTGTTCCTGGCCTTGATTCCTGACGGCAGCGCAGTCATTGCTGCTGGAAAGGAGGCCGCCATGCCTTGGCAGGAGACCTCATGGTGGTCAATGACGCCTTTGCATCGACGCGCCGACCACAGCTCCGACTCCGAGCCCCAGCGCAAAGCCCCAGAACGGTGTGTGGAAAATCGCCAGCCCGAGGCTGATTCCCAAGGCGGCGCCCACCAGGCTGCAAATCCATAAGGCTTTGTTCACGATCTCTCCGTTATGGCCGGGGTGGGCTCAACTACTGCAGCGACCTTACTTCATCCCTATCCGGCACGTGACCAAAAACGGGGAGATCCACATCGAAGTTGGGTAGCTCCCACCCATGCGCCAACGGCCTTGCGCGTCTTAACCTTTTGGACATGGCGGCAGGCCCACCCGGTCCGCCGCGGGCGCGCGATGGGGCGGTCCCTGGATCCTCCTTTGGTCATGCAGACGGCGGCGGCGCCCGGTACTCCTTTTACTTCCCAGGACGCCCCATGCGCGAACTCCCCCGCCCCCACACCTGCCCGCATTCCACGGTCACCTGCCCGGCTTGCCGTTCCGAAATGCGCGACGAAGCCCTGCGGCAGGCTCCCGGCAGACCCATTATTCTGCTGCGCCCCGCACCCGTCACGGTGCGTTCCATGCCGGCAAACGCTTTGGCCTATACCGTGACCGATGTCCTCATTGAGTGGGACGCGGAATCGGATTACCACCTGCGGTGGGAGGCAAGTTGGCTTGTCCACCGGGTGCAGGCGGCACCCGACGACAGCCACCTCCAGGAAGCAGTCTGACCGCCCGCTCCCCCGCCGCGGGCAACCGGACATCCGCACACGCCCGCCCCCCGTCGGCGGCTAAGCTCGAAGCCATGAGTTCGTTGAAAACCAAGCCTGCACAGACATCACCGGCACGGGCAGCAGTGGTGGCGGCAGCGGTGGATATGGTGCTGATCCTCGTTTTCGCCGCGATTGGCCGCGATGCACACCACCGTGAGGAGCCTATCCTTGGTGTGCTGTTGACTGCCTGGCCGTTCCTCGCGGGCGCGGCCGCCGGATGGATGATCGCCCGCGTATGGCGCAGCCCCTTCTCCATCACCCGGGCAGGCGTTCCAGTCTGGCTCGGAAGCCTGGTGGGCGGCATGCTCCTGCGGGCGCTGACCGGGCAGACAGTTGTCCTCCCCTTCATCATCGTTGCAACGCTGGCCCTGGCCGTGTTCCTTGTGGGCTACCGCCTCCTGCTGGCAGGCGCCGCACGCCTCCGCCGCCGGCCGGGCAGATAGCGGGCAGCAGAAGTTGGGCGAACGGGTGGCGGCGAAGGAAACGGCACCCGTGTAATAGGCTGGCTGGAGAGAAATGCCTGCCGTGCCCCAGTGCGGCGGCACCGATTGAAGGGGTTCAAACGTGGTTACCGCATTTGTTCTGATCAAGACCGACGCCGCCCGCATTCCGGAGACGGCGGAAGAAATTTCGGCCATCGAAGGCATCAGCGAAGTGTATTCCGTCACCGGCGAATGGGACCTCATTGCGGTAGCCAGGGTCCGCAGGCATGAAGACCTCGCGGACGTCATCGCGGACAGGCTCTCGAAAGTTCCCGCCGTGGTCCACACCACGACCCACATCGCATTCCGGGCGTACTCACAGCACGACCTCGACGCTGCCTTTTCGCTGGGTTTCGAACAGTAAAACCCCCAACCCGGCCGTTAGGCGCGGGAGAGGGACACCCAACGGTCCAGGACGGCAGCGGCAGCACCGGAGTCGATCGAATCCGCAGCACGGGCGAAGGCTTCCTGCATCCGTGTCAGGAACGGGCCCTCTGCTTCAAGGTCGAACGCAACAAGGCCGGCCGCGGCGTTCACCAGGACTGCATCCCGGGCCGGACCTTTGCTGCCGGCAAGGACGTCGCGGACAACTCCAGCGTTGGCCGCCGCATTGCCGCCGCGAAGCTGTTCAACAGTGGCCAGGCTGATGCCAAGGTCCTGCGGCGAGAAATGCAGTTCATTGACGGATCCGTGCCGGATTTCCCACACGGTTGACGGGCCAGTGGTGGTCAGCTCGTCCAGGCCGTCGTTGCCACGGAAGACCAGGCCCCTGCTCCCCCGGCGGGCCAGCACGCCGGCCACCAGCGGCGCCATCCGCGCGTTCGCAACGCCCACCGCCGAAGCCTGGACATTGGCGGGGTTGGTCAGGGGGCCCAGGAAATTGAACGCGGTCGGCACTGCCAGTTCCCGCCGGGGCACGGCGGTGTGGCGGAATGACGGGTGGAACACCTGCGCGAAGCAGAACGTGATTCCCGCCTCCTCAGCGTTCCTGGCCACCCGCGCGATAGGCAGGTCAAGCCGGACACCTAGCGCTTCAAGAACGTCGGCAGACCCGGACGACGACGACGACGCCCGGTTCCCGTGCTTGACCACCTTCGCGCCGGCCCCGGCAGCGACCAGGGCGGCCATCGTGGAGATGTTGACGGTGTTAAGTTGGTCACCACCGGTGCCGACGATGTCCAGTTTTTCCCCGGTGATTGTCACGGGGTTGGCGTGGGCGAGCATCGCCTCAACCAGGCCGGAAAGCTCGTCCACCGTCTCGCCTTTGGCGCTGAGGGCCACAAGGAATCCGGCAATCTGCGCTGGCGTGGCTTCACCGGACATGATGGTGTCCATGGCCCAGGAGGTGTTCTCCGCAGTGAGGTCATTGCCCTTGATCAGGGCCGAGATCAACCGGGGCCAGGTGTTGCCGGACGCTGTAGTTGCCTGAGAAGTCACGTGCTGATGCTATCGACCGACGGCGGCCACTGACCAATGTGAACGGTTGCAGGAACTTTTCAGGGCGATTTCGCGTCTTTGTAGAAAAAGTCCTCCGAAAAGGCGGTTTGCGTTGGGCAGCACGGACTTTTACAGACATAATGTCTATGTGACATCTGCGACCCATGCCCCCAGTACCCCGGCGCACCCCACGCTGAACCGCCCCAATATGGTTTCTGTCGGAACCGTTGTGTGGCTGTCCAGCGAGTTGATGTTCTTCGCCGGTCTCTTCGCCATGTACTTCACTCTGCGCTCCACCAGTGGGCAGATGTGGGCGGAAGAGACAGCCAAGCTCAACTTCCCCTTTGCGCTCGTAAACACGATCGTCCTCGTGGCCAGTTCCTTCACTTGCCAGATGGGCGTCTTCGCCGCAGAGCGGCTGCAGCCGCGGCGCACCGGAGGTGCACTGCAGTTCGCCCGCTGGGGAATGAACGAATGGTTCACCCTGACGTTCCTCATGGGCGCGTTCTTCGTTGCCGGCCAGACCACCGAGTACGCAATGCTGGTTTCCGAGCACGTCTCGCTCTCCTCCAACGCTTATGGCTCGGCTTTCTACATGACCACCGGCTTCCACGGCCTCCACGTCATCGGCGGCCTGATTGCCTTCCTGCTCATCATGGGCCGGTCCTTCGCCGCGAAGAAGTTCGGGCACTTCGAAGCAACGTCCGCGATCGTCACCTCTTACTACTGGCACTTCGTTGACGTCGTGTGGATCGGCCTCTTCCTGGTCATCTACGTACTCAAGTAGCCAGCTTTGATTCTTTTTCTACAAGAGGCAGAATTTCAGGTAGCGGCTCCCGGAGCCGGCGCAGGATCGAATAAAGGAACCACCACGTGAAGGCACTCTCACAAAAGCGGCGTCACCCACTTGCAGCAATAGCGCTGCTCCTGATGGGGCTCCTCATCACGGGTGGGCTGTACGCCGTGGCAACCACCGTCAACCAGGCCAAGGCTTCGACCACCACGTTCAGCGCAAGCGACACAGAGGAGGGCGGCAAGCTCTTCGCCGCCAACTGCGCCACCTGCCACGGCATGGGTGCCAGTGGTTCCAAGGACGGACCCTCGCTGGTGGGTGTCGGTGCAGCCGCTGTTGATTTCCAGGTGGGCACCGGCCGCATGCCGATGCAGATGAACGGCCCCCAGGCCATGAAGAAGCCCGTCCAGTTCAACGACGAGCAGACCCACCAGCTTGCAGCCTACGTCGCCTCCCTGGGAGCCGGCCCGGCAGTTCCTGCGGAAGACCTGACAAACGGCGGCGGCGATGCAGCCGCAGGCGGTGAGCTCTTCCGGACCAACTGCGCTATGTGCCACAACGCCGCCGCTGCCGGTGGCGCGCTGACCCGCGGCAAGTTCGCGCCCGCGCTTGCCGATGTATCCGGCAAGCACATCTACGAGGCCATGGCCACGGGTCCGCAGAACATGCCGGTCTTCAACGACGCCAACATCACTCCTGAAGGCAAGAAGGACATCATCACCTTCCTGAAGCAGATCGAGACCACCGGTTCACCGGGCGGTGCCGACCTTGGCTCGCTGGGTCCGGTTGCTGAAGGCCTGTTCGTTTGGGTTGCCGGTCTTGGCGTCATCATCGCCTTCACCATCTGGCTCACCTCCAGGACGTCCTGACGTTCCGCAGGAACACACAACTTCTGCTGCCCAGTCAGCAGCTTGAAATTAGAAACTAACCCGGCAACTGCCGGGACGAGAGAAGGATGAGGCGAATTATGGGCAACCATAGTGACGGCAGTCCGAACCACTCGGGCACCGTAGCTACGGCTGGTCAGAATGAGGTGGAGAAGTTCCAGGATCCTGGAATTCCCCCGCATCGTTTGCGCCTGGCTGACACGGACCCGAAGGCCGCAAAGCGGGCAGAACGGCAGGTCGCCTTACTATTTGGCATTTCTGTTGTTGGAACCCTGATCTTCCTGGTGGCGTACTTCGCCATTGATCTGGGTGATGACTCCAGCATCGCCACCATCCGGCTCCAGAACGCCCTGCTCGGCGTTGGCACTGCCTTCGCAATGCTGGGTATCGGTACCGGTATCGTGCACTGGGCCAAGGCCCTGATGCCTGACCACGAAGTCTCCGAGGAACGCCACGCCATCCGTTACGAAGAGGACCGCCAGGCTGCGGTGCGCATCGTTGACGATATCGTGGAAGAGACCGGCATCAAGCGCCGCCCGCTGATCCGCAACACCCTCCTGGGTGCGGTCGCACTTGCCCCGCTTCCCGCCGTCGCCATCTTCGGTGACCTCGGACCCCGCCCTGACGACAAGCTCGCACACACCATGTGGGCTCCCCAGGACGGAAAGCGCAAACGCCTTACCCGCGACCCCGATGGAACCCCCATCAAGGCCTCGGACGTCACCATCGGTTCTGCCTTCCATGTGATTCCTGAGGGCCTGAACGAACTGCAGGAGGGCAAGCTCAACGAAAAAGCAAAGTCCGTTGTGCTCCTCATGCGCCTCGATCCCGCATCGCTGAACCCCTCCAAGGGCCGCGAAGAGTGGGGTTACAACGGAATCGTTGCCTACTCGAAGATCTGCACCCACGTTGGCTGCCCCGTTGCTCTGTACGAGCAGCAGACGCACCACCTGCTGTGCCCGTGCCACCAGTCCACCTTCGACCTCACGCAAGAGTGCAAGGTGATCTTCGGCCCCGCCAGCCGTCCTCTCCCCCAGCTGCCCATCGCAGTTGATGACGAGGGCTACCTCGTCGCTACAAGCGACTTCCATGAACCCGTTGGACCTAGCTACTGGGAGCGTGCTGAGCATGAGCGCAACATCAACAGCTGAGCCGGCTTTCGTCGCCAAAACCAAGACAGGCCGGATCACCGACTTCGTCGATTCACGTGTTGGCGGCTCCGGGATCCTCCGCGAGTTCGGCCGCAAAGTCTTCCCCGACCACTGGTCATTCATGTTCGGCGAAGTTGCGCTCTACTCGTTCGTCATACTGCTGCTGTCCGGAACGTTCCTGACGTTCTTCTTTGATCCGTCCATGGCGGAGACTCACTACGACGGCGGCTACATTCCCCTCAAGGGAGTGGAAATGTCGGTGGCGTACAGCTCCTCGCTGAACATCTCCTTCGACATCCGCGGCGGACTGTTCATGCGCCAGGTGCACCACTGGGCAGCCCTGCTGTTCGTGGCATCGATCGCAGTCCACATGCTGAGGGTCTTCTTCACCGGCGCATTCCGCCGCCCGCGTGAAATGAACTGGGTGGTGGGCAGCGTCCTGCTGATCCTGGCCATGGCCGCAGGCTTCACCGGGTACTCGCTGCCCGATGACCTCCTGTCCGGCAACGGCCTGCGCATCATCGACGGCGTCATCAAGTCCATCCCGGTCATCGGAACGTACATCTCGTTCTTCCTGTTCGGCGGGGAATTCCCCGGCACGGCCATCATCAGCCGCCTCTACATGCTGCACATCCTGCTGGTGCCGGCGTTGATCCTGCTGATGATCGTCCTCCACCTGTTCATGGTCGTGGTGCACAAGCACACGCAGTACCCCGGTCCCGGCCGCAACGACAACAATGTTGTCGGTTACCCCCTGGGTCCCGTTTACGCAGCGAAGGCCGGTGGATTCTTCTTCATCGTCTTCGGCGTGATCGCCCTGATGGCGGCATTCTTCACCATCAACCCGATCTGGAACTACGGTCCGTATGACCCCTCCCCTGTGTCGGCCGGTACCCAGCCCGACTGGTACATCGGTTTCGTCGACGGCGCCCTGCGACTCATGCCCGGAACGCTCGGCAACTGGCACGTGGAACAGGTCTTCTTCGGTCACGTATTCACGTTCAACGTCCTCCTCCCCGCCCTGGTCCCCGCCGGCATCCTGTTCACCGTGATGTTCACCTACCCGTGGATCGAACGCTGGATCACCAAGGATGACCGCGAGCACCACGTCCTGGACCGCCCGCGCAACGCCCCGACCCGTACGGGCATCGGTGTTGCCGGATTCATCTGGTACTGCGTGATGTGGGCAGCTGCAGGTTCCGACCTCATTGCCACGCACTTCCACGTGTCCCTGAACGACGTTACGTACTGGCTCCGTGCCCTGTTCTTCGTCGGACCGATCATCGGCTTCATCGTTGCCAAGCGTGTTGCCCTTGCACTGCAGCGCAAGGACCGGGAAATCGCCCTTCACGGCCGCGAGACCGGCCGTATCGTCAGGCTCCCGCACGGCGAATTCATCGAGGTGCACGCCCCGCTGGATGAGTACAAGCGGTACAAGCTTGTTGGCTTCGAATCACCCGAGGTCATCCCGGCCCTGCCCAACGAGCACGGTGTGGTGACCCGCAAGGAGAAGCGCCGCGCGTTCCTCTCCCGCTGGTTCTTCGAGGACCGCGTCGCTCCTGCTACGCCTGCAGAGCTTGAAGCAGCCCATGGCCACGGCCACGAGGCAGTTGAAGCAGCAGAGGGTTCCAAGAGCCTGACGCACTAAGCAACGGTTGATAAAGGAAAGGCCCGATCCATAGGATCGGGCCTTTCCTGTCTCAAGAGTTCTCCTGCCTGCGCCGCCGACAACCCACAGCTGTGACGGCCGGGGTGCTGTCAGTGGTTGCGGGCGCGCCGGGCTCCCGGTCGCTGCAGTGGTACCCACAGCTTGTACCGGTCGGCCCTGTAGTAGGACACGGAATAGTCAACCATCGCCCTTGCCACAAACGCGTGCCGCTGGATCTTCAGCAAGGGCGCACCCACCTCCACGTTGAGCAGGCGTGCCGTTGACGGGGAGGCGGCGGTCGCCTCGATCATGTCCTCGCCCCACTCCATCACCAGGCCAAACTGTTCGCTCAGGACGTTATAGAGCGACGTGGGCGGCTCGCCGTCGAGCAGGCCCGGGACGCGGTGGGCCGGGATGAAGTTCTCGTCCACGCTCATCGGTTCCCCGTCAGCCAGCAGGAGCCTGCGGAACCGGACCAGGGGTGTGCCCTCGTCCAGCTGGAGTTCGCGGGCCAGGAAGGCGCTGGCGCCGATTTGCTCAAAGCTCAGCACCTTGGCAGCAGGCACCATGCCGCGCCTTTGCATCTCTTCACTGTAGGACGTGAGCTTCACCTGAAGGTCGAGTTTCGGGCGCCGGACAAAGGTTCCCAGGCCCACTACGCGCTCGATGACCTCCTCCCCCACCAAGGCGTCGATGGCCTGCCGGACCGTCATCCTTGCCAGTCCGAACCGTTCGGCAAGGTCGCGTTCTGATGGCAGCGCCGACCCGGGCGGGCATGACTGTGCGATGTAACTGCGCAGGATCTCCCGAAGTTGGACGTAGATGGCTGTTCCGCTGGTGCGGTCTATTTCACCCGTGATTGCCGTGGCGCCAGCTGCCATGATTTTCTCCTGCCGTTGGTTTCCCTCAATTTTAGGACGGTCTAGACCAGTCCCGGGACGCCGGCGCTCTTTCGCCCGGCAGGCATGGCAACCGCTATATTGGGTCTGGAAATTTTGCCAGCAGACGGAGGGGCCGTCTTCCGAAAAGGAGTCCCTTTGCCAACACAGAAGGCCGTGGTGGCAGCGCCGGTAGGCCTGCATGCACGTTCCGCCGCGGTATTTGTCCGGGCTGTCACCGATACGGGGCTTCCCGTCACCATCAGCAAGGCGGGTGCGGCGAAGGTGGACGCCCGGTCCCTGCTCCAGGTGATGGCCGCCGACTTCGCGCAGGGGTGTGAGGTGGAGCTGTCGGTCAATGAAGCCGCTCTGGAGGACGTCCTGGGGCTTGAAACGGTTGAGGCGGCCCTCCGGGACCTTCGCGTACTCCTCGAGTCGCAGGGGGCTGGCTGAAGGCCGTAAATACACAATAACGACGTCGGGGCCCCCCCAACAGGTGGGGGCCCCCCGCGTTATTTGAGTGTGGTTGGGTTTGTGGGTCACGGCCGAAAAAACACAACAACCCCGGCGCCCCCCCCCACGGGGGGGGGCCCCGACGTCGTTATTCTCTTGGCTTGCTTAGTGTGCGTGGTCTCCCCGGCTGTACTCGTACACCCAGCCCACGAGGGCTACGATGGCGAGGCCGCCGGCGATGAAGATGATCCAGGCACCAACTGCCAGGCCCAGGAAGCCAGTGGCGCAGGCGATGCCCAGAACCAGGGGCCACCAGCTCCAGGGGCTGAAGTGCCCCTGTTCACCGGCGCCCTCGTGGATTTCCGCATCGCTGCGGTCCTCGGGACGGAGGCCTACGCGCTTACCGGTGAAGCCCAGGTAGGCACCGATCATGCCGGCCAGGCCGGCCACGAGCAGGATGCCCAGGATGCCCACCCATTCGCTCCAGTTGGTCAGGAATCCGTAGACCAGCGAGACGGGAACGAAGAAGAAGACTCCGGAGCCAAAGATCCAGGATTCGATTTTCACTGTGCGGTGTCCTTCTGGTCGGCGTTGCCGAGTACTGCCGCTGCGGGAGCCGGCGAATCAGCGGTGTGGACTTGGCGGAGTTCCGGGTGGTGCAGGTCCAGGGCGGGACGCTCGGAACGGATCCGGGGAAGGGACGTGAAGTTGTGGCGCGGCGGCGGGCAGGACGTGGCCCACTCAAGCGAAGCACCAAAGCCCCACGGATCATCAACCTGGACCTTTTCGGCCTTGCGCCAGGTGATGTAGACATTCCAGAAGAACGGGATGAGGGACGCGCCCAGCACGAAGGATGCCACGGTGGAGAACTGGTTCATCCAGGTGAAGTTGTCCTCCACGAGGTAGTCCGCGTACCGGCGCGGCATGCCTTCGACGCCCAGCCAGTGCTGGATCAGGAAGGTGCCGTGGAAGCCCAGGAACAGGAGCCAGAAGTGGATCTTGCCCAGGCGCTCGTTGAGCATCTTGCCGGTCCACTTGGGCCACCAGAAGTAGAAGCCTGCGAACATGGCGAACACCACGGTACCGAACACCACGTAGTGGAAGTGTGCCACCACGAAGTAGGAGTCCGAAACGTGGAAGTCAAGCGGCGGTGAGGCCAGGATGATGCCGGTAAGGCCACCGAAGAGGAAGGTGATCATGAAGCCGAGGCTCCACAGCATCGGTGTCTCGAAGGTCAGCGACCCGCGCCACATGGTGCCGATCCAGTTGAAGAACTTCACGCCGGTGGGCACTGCAATAAGCATGGTCATGAACGAGAAGAACGGCAGCAGGACAGCGCCGGTGACGTACATGTGGTGGGCCCACACCGTTACCGAGAGGGCTGCAATGGCGATGGTGGCGTAGACCAGGCCCTTGTAGCCGAAGATCGGCTTGCGGCTGAACACCGGGAAGATCTCCGAGACGATGCCGAAGAACGGCAGCGCGATGATGTACACCTCGGGGTGTCCGAAGAACCAGAAGAGGTGCTGCCAGAGGACGGCACCGCCATTCTCGGGATCGAAGATGTGTGCACCGAACTTGCGGTCCGCGCCGAGTGCGAACAGGGCGGCGGCCAGCGGCGGGAACGCCATCAGGACCAGGATCGCGGTGATCAGGGTGTTCCAGGTGAAGATGGGCATACGCCACATGGTCATGCCCGGGGCGCGCATGCAGATGATGGTGGTGATGAAGTTGACCGCACCGAGGATGGTGCCGAAGCCGGACAAGGCCAGGCCGAAGACCCACAGATCGCCACCGATGCCCGGGGTGAACGTGGTGTTGGACAGCGGCGCGTAGGCGAACCAGCCGAAGGATGCAGCACCCTGCGGGGTGATGAAGCCGGACACTGCGATGGTGGAGCCGAACAGGAAGAACCAGAACGCCAGCGCGTTCAAACGCGGGAACGCCACGTCGGGCGCGCCGATCTGCAGCGGCATGATCACGTTGGCGAAGCCGGCGAACAGCGGGGTGGCGAACATCAGCAGCATGACGGTGCCGTGCATGGTGAACAGCTGGTTGTACTGCTCCTTGGTCTGCAGGATCTGCATGCCGGGCTCGAAGAGCTCCGCACGGATCAGCAGGGCCATAACGCCGCCGAGGCAGAAGAACACGAAGGACGCGATCAGGTACATGTACCCGATGGTCTTGTGGTCAGTGGAGGTGATCCAGTTGACGACGATGCGCCCCTTGGATTTGGGTACCACGGGAGCCGACAGGACCCCCGTGGGTGCGGATTGGGTGTACGTAGCCACGTCGCTCCCCTTACTTGGTTTCGTTCAGGTTCGGGTTGCGGTCGTACTCCACGCCGAGCAGGCCGGTGTTGCCTTCAGCCTTGAGCTGGTCCATGTGGGCCTGGAATTCGGATTCCGACACCACCTTGACGCGGAACAGCATTTCGGAGTGGTACTCGCCGCAGAGTTCGGCACACTTACCGTCGTAGGTGCCCTCTTTAGTGGGGGTGAACCGGATGTAGTTGGTCTTGCCGGGAATCATGTCACGCTTCTGCAGGAAGGCGGGAACCCAGAAGGAGTGGATGACATCGCGGGCGTTGAGCTCAAGGTCAACGGACTTGTTCACCGGCAGGTACAGCGTGGGGAGCTGTTCCTTGTCGATGGTGTTGCCGGTGAGGTGCGCCTGGACGCCGGCCTCGTGGAGGTCTTCCTGGATGACATCGCCGGACTTGTAGTTGAAGTCCCAGGCCCACTGCTTGCCGCGGACGTCCACGACGACGTCGGCCGGCTGTGAGCGGTCATCGATGGCCTGCTGGTCACGGTCGGTGAAGTAGAAGAACACCAGGACCATGAAGATCGGGATGGTGAGGTAGAAGACTTCCAGTGGAAGGTTGAAGCTGGTCTGCCGCGGGAAGCCCACGGTTCCCTTGCGACGCCGGTAAGCGACCACGCACCAGATGATCAGGCCCCACGTAATGGCGCCGACCACGAGCGCAGCAATCCATGAGTTGACCCAGAGGTCCATGATGCGGTCGGTGTTGCTGGTGGTGCCACGTTCAGTGGGCATCCACCCTTTCTCTACCTCTGGCGAACATCCGGTCAAAACCAACGCGCCGGCTATAGCCAAGCTTGAGATCGTGGTGATCGTTTTGCGTCGGCTGCCGGTTCGGTTCTGCGAACTCACAGACGGCCCTTCCTACTTGTTGCTGTTGTCCGGGCAGCCATCGGCGCTCCGGGCACAAAAAAAGTTTTACTACTCGGTGTAGAGCTTACCGCTCCCCCGGGCGTTTCGCCCACATGTCGGCGCCGAGCCCCCGTGCCGTTTTATGCGGCAGGAAGCCCGGCGCCGACATCAGGCGAAATAACCGGCCTAGTGGAATGAATCGCCGCAGGCGCACGAGCCGCCGGCGTTGGGATTGTCGATGGTGAAGCCCTGCTTCGAGATGGTGTCCTCGAAGTCGATGCTTGCGCCGCTCAGGTACGGCACGCTCATTTTGTCGACGACGACCTCGACTCCGTCAAAGTCGCGGACGGCGTCTCCGTCAAGGAGCCGCTCGTCGAAGTAGAGCTGGTAGATCAACCCTGAGCATCCACCGGGCTGCACGGCCACGCGCAGGCGAAGGTCCGTGCGGCCTTCCTGCTCGAGGAGGCTGCGGACCTTGCCGGCGGCGACGTCGGTCAGGTTGACCTCGTGAACGGGCAGTTCGTCGCTGGCCACGGTGGTGGCGGTGCTGTTTTCGTTGGTTGAGGTGCTCATTGGCCTACCTTCTTAGGACGGTCTGGCGGCGTCGCCGTAACGGCGCCTGCCCCTACAAATACGGTATGGGCTATAGCTACATGCTACGCGCGGCAGTCCTGTAGCTCTAACTCCTGGCGTAACCGTCAAAGCACGCCGGTTGTTCCCTGGAAGCAGGGCGTCCGCCCGCACGCCAAAAGCTGCTCACTCCCCGGCGTTGAGGCCCCCGCTGTTCAGCCGGGCAAGCATGAGCGCCTCCGCCAGAATGGCATTGCGGAAGTCACCGATGTGCAGGGACTCATTGGCACTGTGGGCCCGCGAGTCCGGGTCCTCCACGCCTGTTACCAGGATCTGCGCGTCGGGATACAGGTCAGTGAGGTCGGCAATGAAGGGGATGGACCCGCCAATGCCGGTTTCCACGGCTGGAACCCCCCAGGCCTCGCCCAGTGCCCACATGGCCAGCGTTGCTGCGGCGGACGACGTATCGGTCTGGAAGGGGTTGCCCGCCTCCCCCGGTGTGAAAACCACCTTTGCACCGAAGGGCGCGTTGGCCTCGACGTGCCTGCGCACCGCGTCCATGGCCTCCGCCGGAACCTGGCCCGGTGCCAGCCGCAGGCTGAACTTTGCCCGCGCTCGTGGAAGCAGTGTGTTGGAGGCGACGTCCACGGCGGGGGCATCGAAGCCGATGATTGACAGCGCCGGCTTGGTCCACAGCCGCGAGGCGATGCTTCCGGTCCCGGCAAGGCGGACGCCGTCGAGTACGGACGCGTCGGCCCGGTAGTCCGCCTCCGGCATTTCGACTGCAGCCGTGTCGGTGGCCACCAGCCCTTCGATGGCGACGTTTCCGTCGGCGTCGTGAAGTGTGGCAATCAGGCGGGACAGCAGGGTGGGCGCATCCAGGACCGGCCCGCCGTACATGCCGGAGTGCACCGCATGGTCAAGCACCTGCACCTCGATGGTGCCGTCCACCAGGCCGCGAAGGCTGGTGGTCAGGGCCGGTATCCCGACTTTCCAGTTGCTGGAGTCGGCCACCACAATGACGTCGGCCCGCAGCAGTTCCCGGTTCGCCTCCAGGAACGTCCGGAATGTGGGCGACCCCGCTTCTTCCTCGCCTTCGATGAAGAACGTCACGCCCAGCCCCAGCGAGCCGGCCAGGACCTCCGCAACGGCGGCGTAGGCGGCGACGTGGGTCATGATCCCGGCCTTGTCGTCCGCGGCCCCCCGGCCGTAAAGGCGTCCGTTCTTTTCGACGGCGGTGAACGGCTCCGTTTCCCACAGGGACTCGTCGCCCACCGGCTGGACGTCATGGTGGGCGTACAGCAGGACAGTGGGTTTACCTTCGGCGGCAGGACGGCGGGCGACGACGGCCGGGCCGCCGGGCGTACCGTCGGCTTTGTCCACGGTCAGCACCTGGACTTCACCGATCCCGGCACCCCGGAGGAGTTCCGCGACGGCCTCGGCGCTTCGCTCCAGGGGGGTGCGCTCAAAGCTGGGCCACGCAATCCCGGGGATGGCAACGAGCTCCTTGAGCCGTGCCAGCGTCTGGTCGAAGGAACGGTCTACCGCTGAACGAAGATCTTCCGTCCTGCCGGTAGCCTCAGGGCCCGGTCCTGCCGTGGTGGTGGTGCTGTGCGGGGTGGCCGCGGGTGATGGAGTCATGGCCAAAACATTACCCCCGTCACATTCGGCTGCCGGCCAGGGCAGGCGCGGAAGCAAGCGGCGGGCACGCTCCTGCAAGGTATTCTGGTCAGGTGTTCGGACGTAGAAAAGAAGCGCCCTCGGCGCAGGAAACCATAGACCAGCAGGCAGCGGAGGCAGCGGCGCGGCAAAACAGTGTGGCGGGCAAGGGCGCCCCTACCCCCACCCGGAAGGCCCAGGAGGCCGCACGCAGGCGCCCGCTGGTGCCCGAGGACCGCAAGGCCTCCAAGGCCGCCGAACGCCAGGCCGTGCAGGACCAGCGCCTCAAGATGCGCCGGGCCCTGGACACCGGTGACGAGAAGTTCCTGCCCCTGCGTGACAAGGGGCCCCAGAAACGGTTCGCCCGCGACTTCGTGGACGCGCGTTTCAATCTCGGGGAGTACCTGATGTTCGGTGCGCTGGTGTTCGTGCTGGTGTCCCTGGTGGTCCCGGCCTCCAGCGACATGATGATCTACGTCCTTGGCGCTTTCTGGGTCATGTTCCTGGCGGTCTTCGTGGACGTCTTCATTCTGTCCCGCAAGCTCCGCAAGCGCCTGGCGGAAAAGTTCGGCCAGGTGGAGGGCGGCACGGTCTGGTACGGCTCCATGCGGTCCCTGCAGTTCCGGAAGCTGCGGCTGCCCAAGCCCCAGGTCCAGCGCGGACAGTACCCGGCCTGACCCACCCATCAACTTAAACCACGGACACCCCGGCGGAATCCCGCCGGGGTGTCCGTGGTTTAAGCTCCTCGCCCGTCACAGGCGCCTGTGGACGACGTGTCAGGAGCGGCGCTTTTGTGCCAGCCCTTTGTTGATCCGTGCCGCCCAGAACGGGCCCTCGTAGAGGAAAGCCGTGTAGCCCTGCACCAGGGTCGCGCCGGCGTCGAGCCTTTCCTGGACATCCCGTGCGGACTCCACGCCGCCCACCGACACCAGGGCCAGGGCGTCGCCGGTTGCGTGCTTGAGCCGCTTCAGCACTTCAAGGGAACGCTCCTTCAGGGGAGCGCCGGACAATCCGCCGGCACCGCATTTCTCCACGTCTCCGGCCGGCGAGGACAGCCCCGCGCGGGCGATCGTGGTGTTGGTGGCAATGATGCCGTCCAGTTTCAGGTCCAGGGCAAGGCGCGCCACGTCGTCGATGTCCTCATCGCTGAGGTCCGGTGCGATCTTTACCAGCAGCGGCACGTGCCGCCCGGCGGCTCGGTCAGCTTCCTGCCCTACGGCGGTCAGCAGCGGACGGAGAGTTTCCACGTCCTGGAGCAGCCGCAGTCCCGGGGTGTTGGGTGAACTGACGTTGACCACCAGGTAGTCAGCGGCAGGCGCCAGGCTGCGGGCGCTCACCAGGTAGTCATCCACGGCGTCGGCAAGTTCCACCACTTTGGTTTTGCCGATGTTGACGCCGATGACCGGACGCACCGCCGGGTAGCGGCGCTGAAGCGCGGCCCGCGCGGCTTTAAGCCTGGGCGCAACGGCCGAGGCGCCGTCGTTATTGAATCCCATCCGGTTGATGACGGCCCGGTCCTGGACAAGGCGGAACAGCCGCGGCTTTTCATTGCCCGGCTGTGCCTGCCCGGTGATGGTACCCACTTCAATGTGCCCGAATCCAAGATCCGTGAGCGCCTCGATGCCGTGCCCTTCCTTGTCAAAGCCGGCAGCAAGACCGAACGGCGACGGAAAAGTGACACCAAAGGCGGTGGTCTGCAGGGACGGATCAGGGGCGGTCAGCTTCTGCAGGACCCGTCCGGCGCCCGACGCATGCGCGAGCCGGATGCCCTTGAATCCGATCTTGTGGGCGCGCTCGGCGTCCATCCATGAAAAGGCCAGCCTGAAGAAAGTGGGATAAACGCGCATGCCTCCAGTTTCCCGTCTCCGGTGCCGCCACACCAAAACGGAGAAGCTGCCCAACGGGCGGCGTGCCCCTGGCGCGCCGGTCTAGCATGAGGTCATGCAGTGGCAGCAGGACATCCTGGGCGGGGATTTCGAGTCCCACACCTTCGCGGCCGCCGGCCCCGACGGGGTGGCACGGACGGCAACCCTGGTCCGGCTCCGGCCAGATCCGGACAGCCGCGTCGCCGGCGGCCGCCGCCGTGCCGTGCTTTTCCTGCACGGCTGGAGCGATTATTTCTTCAATGTGGACCTGGCGCGGTTCTGGGCGTCGGCCGGTTACGACTTCTACGCACTGGACATGCACAACCACGGACGCAGCCTGCGCCCGGAAGCACCGGGCGGTTATGTGGCGGACCTCGCCGCCTACGACGCCGAAATTGAAGAAGCAGCCCGCATCATCCGCCAGGAGGGCGCGCCTGGACCTTTGGCTCTAATGGGCCATTCCACCGGCGGCCTGGTGGCAGCCCTGTGGAGCAGCGGGCATCCGGAAGCAGTTTCACTGCTGATCCTGAACAGCCCCTGGCTGGAGATGCACGGGAGTTCGCTGGTGCGGCGCGCGGCGTCCAGCATGGTGCGTCCCGTCGCCCGGTTCCGCCCGCAGGCGGTTCTCCGCCTCCCGGAGCGGGGCCACTACTGGCGCACCATCAGCAGCGCGGCCGACGGCGAGTGGCCGGTTGATGAGCGGTACCGGCCCCGCATGGCTTTCCCTGTGCGCGCAGGCTGGCTGCGGGCGGTACTCGCCGGGCATGCCCGCGTGGCCCGCGGCCTGGAAATCGAGGCGCCGATTCTGGTCCTGCTCTCCAAGGGAAGCGCAAACGGCCTGCTCTGGTCCGAGGAAATGCGCCGCACCGATGCCGTCCTGGATGTGAATATCATCGGTACCCGGGCACTCACGCTCGGCCGTACGGTGACCATCGAGCGGATTGACGGTGCCCTGCACGACGTCTTCCTCTCGCCGGAACCGATCCGCACCGATGCCTACTCGCGGCTGGCCCGGTGGCTGCGGGCGTACGGGCAGGGCTAACCCGCCTGGGGATCCGCCGGGGCAGCGGTTGCATCAACGGCACCGCCGTACCGGCGGTCCCGCCTGGCATATTCTTCGACGGCGGCCCAGAGGGTCCGCCTGTCAACATCCGGCCACAGCGTGTCCATGAAGACGAACTCCGCATACGCGGACTGCCAGAGCAGGAAGTTGGACAGCCTCTGCTCCCCCGAACTGCGCAGGAAGAGGTCCACGTCGGGAAGGTCGGGTTCATCCAGGTACTTCTGGATGGTCCGCTCGGTGATGGCGCCGGGCTTCAGCCTGCCGGCCGCGACGTCTTCAGCAATTGCGGACACGGCGTCGGTGATCTCGGCCCGGCCGCCGTAATTAACACACATGGTCAAATTACAGGTGGTATTTGCCGCAGTGAACTGCTCGGCATCCTCCAGCTCCCGGATGACTGAACCCCAGAGGCGCGGCCTGCGTCCCGCCCAGCGCACCCGGACACCCCAGTCGTCCAGCTGGTTCCGCTGCCTTCGAAGCACGTCCTTGTTAAATCCCATCAGGAAGCGCACCTCCTCCGGTGAGCGCCGCCAGTTTTCGGTGGAGAAGGCGTAGACGCTGACATACTCGATGCCCAGTTCGATGGCTCCTGCCATGACGTCGAGCAGCGCGGGCTCCCCCGCCTTGTGTCCCTCGATCCGCGGCAGCCCCCGCTGATTGGCCCAGCGGCCGTTGCCGTCCATGACGATTGCCACATGCCGGGGAATGAACTCAGCCGGGATGGACGGCGCCACCGCACCGGAAGGATGCGGGTAAGGGGCCACCACGGGGTGGGTACGCTTCCGGGGGGCGTTGTTCTTTTTTCCCAGGGCCACTGTCAGCTACGCTCCACATGTTTGAGGGACTTCAATACTCTTTCCAAATGCCACTGCAGGTAAGCGGCCACCAGGCCGGCGGCCTCCTTGCGATGCTGCGGCAAGGACGCGTCCGCAGTGGTCCAGTCCCCGGTCAGAAGGGCCGCCAGCAGGACCACGGTTTCGGATGCGGGGGCAGGCGACCCGGGCGGCCTGCACTGTGCACAGACCATACCGCCAAGGGGAGCGGAGAACGCCGTGTGCGGGCCCGGCCTGCCGCAGCGGGAGCAGTCGGTGAAGCTGGGGGCCCAGCCGCCGGTGGCCAGGGCGCGCAGCAGGTAGGAGTCCAGGATGAGGCCCGCAGCATGCTCGTCACGGCTCAGCGCAGCGAGGGCTCCCACCAGCAGGTTGTACTGCGCGGTGCCGGCCTCACCGTCCACGTCCGTCAGTTTCTCGGCGGTCTCCGTCATGGCGGCGGCAACCGTGTACCTGCCGTAATCCGCGGCGATGCTTCCGCCGTAGGCACCTTTGGCGACGGCCTGCGTGACGATGTCCAGCGTGCGGCCGGATACCAGTTGCAGGTCCGCCACCATGAAAGGTTCAAGCCGGGCACCGAAGCGGCTGCTGGTGCGGCGCACACCTTTGGCGACGGCGCGGACCTGCCCATGGTGCTTCGTCAGGAGGGTGATGATCCTGTCCGCCTCGCCCAGCTTGTGGGTACGGAGCACCACGGCGTCGTCCCGGTAGGCCCGGGAGGCAAAAGACTGTTGGACCACGCTCTATCTCCCCATCCGGCCCGGCGGCGCGCGGCCAGGCTACGGTGGTGCCGCCGGTTTGTCCCGGCGGCACCACCTGCAGGTATCAGGCCCGAGCATCCCGGATGGCGCGGTTGACCGCCGAGATGACGGCCTTTAGGGACGACATGCTGGTGTTCGCGTCGATGCCGACACCCCACAGGACCCGCTCCCCCACGGCGCATTCGACATAAGCAGCCGCCGCGGCGTTGCCGCCTTCGGACAGTGCGTGCTCGCTGTAGTCCAGCACCCGGACGTCCACGCCGTCCTCATGGAGGATGTTCAGCAGTGCGGCAATGGGACCGTTGCCCGTGCCGGTACGGCTGACCTGGGCACCATCGATGGTGAGCGCGGCGTGAAGCGTCATGCCGCCGTCGGCATCCGTTTCCGTCTTGACCCCGCCCAGGGAGTAGCGTCCCCACTGCCCTTCGGCCTGGCCGGACGGCAGGTACTCGTCCTGGAAGATCTGCCACAGCTGTGCTCCGCTGACCTCGCCGCCCACGGTGTCGGTGCGGCGCTGGATAACGCCGGAGAACTCGATTTGTGCGCGGCGCGGCAGGTCCAGGCTGTGCTCGTTCTTGAGCAGGTAGGCCACACCGCCCTTGCCGGACTGGGAGTTCACGCGGATGACGGCCTCGTAGCTGCGGCCCAGGTCCTTGGGATCAACCGGCAGGTACGGAACCTGCCAGGTGAAGTCGTCCACGGCCTTGCCTGCGGCGGCGGCGTCGCGCTCCAGGGCTTCGAAGCCCTTCTTGATCGCATCCTGGTGGGAACCCGAGAAAGCCGTGAATACCAGGTCGCCACCGTACGGCGAACGTTCCGGTACCGGCAGCTGGTTGCAGTACTCAACGGTCCGGCGGACGTCGTCGATGTTGGAGAAGTCGATCATGGGGTCGATGCCCTGGACGAACATGTTCAGGCCCAGGGTGACCAGGTCCACGTTTCCGGTCCGTTCGCCGTTTCCGAACAGGCAGCCTTCAATGCGGTCGGCGCCGGCCATGTAGCCCAGCTCGGCGGCAGCCACCCCGGTTCCACGGTCATTGTGCGGGTGCAGCGAGAGGATGATGCCTTCGCGCGGGTGCAGGTGCCGGCTCATCCACTCGATTGAATCGGCGTAGACGTTGGGGGTGGCCATTTCCACCGTGGCCGGCAGGTTGATGATCACCTGGCGGTCGGCGGAGGCTTCGAACACATCGGCCACCGCGTTGCATACCCGGACGGCATACTCGAGTTCGGTACCGGTAAAGGACTCCGGCGAGTACTCGTAGGTCACGTGCGTGTCCGCGAGCGTTTCCTCGTACTTTTTGCACAGGCGGGCACCCTGCAGGGCGATGTCCAGGATGCCGTCTTCGTCCTGGTTGAATACGACGCGCCGCTGCAGGACGGACGTGGAGTTGTAGAGGTGGACAATGGCCTGCTTGGCGCCGACCAGGGACTCGTAGGTCCGCTCAATCAGGTGTTCCCGGGCCTGGGTCAGGACCTGGATGGTGACGTCATCCGGGATGTGGTTGCCCTCGATGAGCTGGCGGACAAAGTCGAAGTCCGTCTGCGATGCGGACGGGAATCCGACCTCGATCTCCTTGTAGCCCATGCGGACCAGCAGGTCGAACATCTTCATCTTGCGGGCGGGGCTCATGGGGTCGATCAGCGCCTGGTTGCCGTCACGCAGGTCAACGGCACACCAGCGCGGGGCCTTGGTGATCACCTTGTCCGGCCAGGTGCGGTCCGGCAGCTCAACCTTGATCTGGTCCTGGAACGGCGTGTACCGGTGGGCGGGCATTCCTGAGGGCTTCTGTGCGTTTCGCATGATGTTCGTGGCCTTTTCTATCGATCTTCAGTGAAAGGGTGGCCGGGCAACACAAACTCCGCAGCGAGGGTGGGCCGTGCGCTAGATAGCGTCTGTGGCCTCGCCGCGGCAGCTAAGGAGAAGGAGCTCTGCACGCACACTTTGAGGGTAACACGGGTGCGTAAGATGAAAGGGCACTACCGTCCGTAAAGTCCAGCATGCAGACGCATTCCGGTGTACCGCCCGGCAGTGGCGTCCCAGCAAAGGAGTTGCAGTGCCCATTTCGGGGATCGATCTTTCCACTATTGATCACACAGTCCGGCCGCAGGATGACCTCTACCAGCACGTCAACGGCGCGTGGCTGAAGGCCACCGAGATCCCGGACGACCGGCCGCTGGAAGGCACTTTCACCGCCCTGCGGGACGGCTCCGAGATCGCCGTCCGGGACATCATCGAGGAAGCGGCGGCCAAGGGCGACGACGCCACCGGGATCGAGCGGAAGATCGGCGGGCTGTACAACAGCTTCATGGACGAAGCCACCGTCGAGGGCAAAGGCATGGAGCCCATCCGCGGGCGGCTCGCGGAGGTTTTCGCCACGGCCTCGGTCCCGGAGCTCATTGCCCTGGCAGGCCGGTTGTTCCGAGCCGACGTGGGTGGGTTGTTCTACATCTACCCCGCCCCTGATGCGGGCAACCCCGACCGGGTCCTGCTGTACACCGGGCAGGGCGGCCTGGGCCTGCCCGACGAGTCCTACTACCGGGAAGAGAAGTTTGCCCCGATCGTTGCCGCCTATACGGCGCACGTGGAGAAGATGTTTGAACTGGCTGGACTGCCGGATCCGAAGGGTGCCGCGGAGCGCGTGGTCGGGCTGGAGACAAGGCTCGCATCCCACCACTGGGACAACGTCACCCTCCGGGATCCGCAGAAGACCTACAACCTGAAGACGGCGGACGAAGCCACCGCACTCTTCCCCCTCTTCGCCACCTGGTTCGAGGCTGCGGGAATCGACGCTGACAAGCGCACGGAAATCGTCGTCAGCACCCCTGACTTCTTTGCCGGCGCCGCCGGGCTCCTTGACGAAGTCCCGGTGGCCACCTGGCAGGAGTGGCTGGCCATGCGCGTCCTCAGCGCTGCGGCGCCGTACCTGTCCTCCGGGTTCGTGGATGCCAACTTCGCGTTCTACGGCACCACCATCAGCGGCACGCCCCGCAACAAGGACCGGTGGAAGCGTGGAGTTGCCGTCGTCGAGGCCGGCCTCGGGGAGGCCGTCGGCCAGATCTACGTGGCCCGGCACTTTCCCGAATCCCACAAGGCACGGATGCAGACCCTGGTGGCGAACCTCATCGAGGCATACCGCCGCAGCATCAATGACGTCAGCTGGATGGGCCAGGACACCAAAGCCGAGGCCCTGCGCAAGCTGGAGGCGTTCCGCGCGAAGATCGGCTACCCGGACGAGTGGATCGATTACTCGGCCGTGGAGATCGACCCCGACGACCTGCTGGGCAATGTGGAGCGCGCTCACAATGCCGACGTCGACCGTCATCTGGATGAGGTGGGCAAGCCGGTGGACCGGAATAAGTGGCTGATGACGCCGCAGACGGTCAACGCCTACTACCACCCCATGATGAATGAAATTGTGTTCCCGGCGGCCATCCTGCAGCCGCCGTTCTTCACCGCCGACGCCGACGACGCCGTGAACTATGGCGGGATCGGGGCCGTCATCGGCCACGAGATCGGGCACGGCTTTGATGACCAGGGTTCACAGTTCGACGGCGGCGGGGCCCTTCGCAACTGGTGGACGGAGCAGGACCGCCAGGCCTTCGAGGCGCTGACGGCCCGCCTGGTGGCACAGTTCGATGCGCTCTCCCCCACGGCCGCGCCCGGGCACCACGTCAACGGCCGGCTCACGCTCGGCGAGAACATCGGCGACCTGGCCGGGCTGACCATCGCCTACAAGGCATACCGGATCAGCCTGGACGGCAAGGAGCCGGAGGTTCTTGACGGCCTGACCGGGGATCAGCGCTTTTTCGCGTCCTGGGCAGCAGGGTGGCGCCAGGTCATCCGGCAGGAGGAGGCCATCCGGCGGCTTGCCACCGATCCCCACTCCCCCAACGAATTCCGGACCAACGCCATCGCGAAAAACCTCGACCCGTTCCACGAGGCATTCGATGTCACCGAGGACGACGGAATGTGGATGCCTGCCGCTGAGCGCGTCAGCATCTGGTAGCTGAACAGCAAAAATGGGCCCCGCCATTGGCGGGGCCCATTTTGTTGCGGCACGGGTTCGTCAGTGCGGGGAAGACCGGTTGTTACTGCCGCACGATCAGCTCAGGATTTGCCTGCTGGCACACCTTGTCCCCTGCCGTCTGGTTCACAATGTCCTGGGGCAAAGCCGCGGCGGCTCCGCCTCCTGCCCCAAAGGCGGTGCCGGTGGTGAAGTCGCTGCCGACATACACCTGCACGCCTGCCACGCCCGGAGCAGGGATCATGAGGGTGGCAGGAATTCCCAGCAGCGCCGCCACATCGGCAGCAACGTCGGCAAAGCCATTGCCGTAATACACCGCGGTCTTGGCCACCGGCTGCGCGAGGAACTGGCCGGTCTGGGCGAAGCCGCCTGCAACCAGCGCCTGGACAAGCTCCTGGGCACGGCCGTTGATGCCGCTTCCGTTGGCGACGGTCACGGGCTGGATCGCTTTGTTGTAGGGCGGCACGGGCGTCGCCGTCTCAGTGGGGGCAGGAGGTGCTGCCGTTTCGCTGGGCGACGGCGTGGTGGGTGCAGTGGGATCCGTCAGGTCCACATTCTTGCGCATAGCCGAAAAGAGCTGCGCACCTGCGGGTTCTGCGATGACCAGCCTGTTGGGGTCCACGGGCGCCGGCGTCGTGGGCACCGCGACAAACGCCACCTTGCTGATGTCGATGTCCTTGAGCCGGTTGCCGATGGTCAGCAGCGTGGGAACAGACGCCAGCCCGTTGTCCACTGTCAGGTTCTGGGTCACGACGTCGGCGATCTTCAGCATTTTCGCGGGGTCGGACAGCGTCCCGTCGTCCTTGATCTTGCGGGTCAACGAAGAGAGGAAGCCCTGCTGCGCCTTGATGCGGCCCAGGTCGCCGCCGTCGGCAAAGGCATGACGGGTGCGCAGGTAGGCAAGTGCCATTTCGCCCTGCACGGACGACGTTCCGGCGGGCAGCCGCAGCCGGGAGTCGGGATCGTACACCGCGTCGCTGATGCACACATCCACCCCGCCCACGGCGTTGGACAGTTCCTTCACGGCGTTGAAGTCGGCCATCATGAAGTGGTCGACCTGCATGCCGGTGAGCTTGTTGACCGTGTCCACGGCGCAGCCGATGCCGGCCTCGCTCATGGCCTCATTGATCATCACGCCGGTGCGGGCAGGGTAGTCCTTGTTGGTCTTCCGGTCCTTGCAGTCCGGAATGTCCACCAGCAGGTCCCGGGGAAAGCTGATGACGTTGACCCGCTTGTTGTCCTCGGAGATGTCCATCAGCATCATGACGTCCGACTTGCCGTAGCCGGTGGAATCGTCCGCGGTTCCGTACTCTGAGTTCTTCCCGTCGCGGGTGTCCGAGCCGAGAATCAGGATCTGCAGGCGTCCGGTGGCATCGTTTCCCGGGGACTCCGTGCTTTCCCCGCCGGCGTTCAGCGGGGCCTTGGAGATGTTGTTCTGGAGCCGGAAGAACCAGAACCCGGCGAACGCGGCAGCCGCCACGAGGACCAGTGCCACCACGCCAGTGACGGCCTTCAGCCACAGGGGCATGCTGCGCAGGGGGCCAAGGTGACGTGCGGCACCCACATCATGGCTGTCCGCATGACGGGACGCCGGTCCCGGTCCGGATGACAAGTCAGCCTCGTTGTCGCGGTTATCGCGGCCTCGACCCACGTGGTGAACCTTCCTCTAAAAACGAAATCCGGTCCATTTTAGTGGTCCAGGCTGGAGAACATGACGGGAACGCCCGCGCGGAGGGCGCTTATGCGGGTCAGAAACCCAGTTTGACCAGCTGTTTCGGGTCGCGCTGCCAGTCTTTTGCCACCTTGACGTGGAGGTCCAGGTAGATGCGCGTGCCCAGGAGAGCCTCGATGCCTTTGCGGGCGTTGGTGCCGACTTCCCGCAGCCGGGCCCCGCCCTTGCCAATGATGATGGCCTTCTGGGAGGGACGCTCGACGTAGAGGTTGACGCGCACGTCCAGGAGGGGGTTGTCGTCCGGCCGGTCCTCCCGGGGGACAATCTCTTCCACCACGACGGCGAGGGAGTGCGGGAGCTCGTCCCGGACCCCTTCCAGGGCTGCTTCGCGGATCAGTTCAGCCACCATCACGGCTTCGGGTTCATCGGTCAGTTCCCCGTCCGGATACAGGGGAGGCGACGGCGGCATGTGGCTGATCAGCACGTCGGCGACCGTTTCCACCTGGAAACCGTCGGCAGCGGAAACGGGAACGATGTCTTTCCAGCCGTCCTCGCCCATCACCTCGCGGCCGAGCGCCGCCACGGCAAGGAGCTGTTCGGTGAGCGCCTGCTTGTCCACCAGGTCAGCCTTGGTGACGATGGCGATCACGGGTTTGCGGCCGACGGCGGCAAGCTGGGCGGCGATGAACTTGTCGCCGGGTCCGATCTTCTCGTTGGCAGGCAGGCAGAACCCGATGGCGTCCACCTCGGCGAGGGTGTCTGCCACGAGGTCATTCAGGCGCTTGCCGAGCAGGGTACGGGGACGGTGCAGGCCCGGTGTGTCCACCAGGATCAGCTGGGCGTCGTCGCGGTGGACGATGCCGCGGATGGTGTGCCGCGTGGTCTGCGGCTTGGCGGAGGTGATGGCCACCTTCTTGCCCACCAGCGCGTTGGTCAGGGTGGACTTGCCCGCGTTGGGCCTGCCGACCAGGACCGAAAAACCGGCGCGGAAACCGCCAAAGTCGTCCGGTTCGGCAGCCTTATTTTTCTTGCTCACGTGGAACTCCCTGCTGGGTTGCTTCGGCCTCTTCCAGGAGGCCTTCAAGGTCAGTCTCTACTCTTGGTACGGGTGCCGCAATGATGTGGCTGACCCGGTTCCGCCGGCCTTCCAGCCGGTCCGCCCGCAGCGATACGCCCTGCACATCCACGCTGCTGCCCACGATGGGAACGCGGCCCAGCGCCTTGGCGAGGAGGCCACCCACGGTGTCCACCTCGTCGTCGTCGATCTCCAGGTCGAACAGCTCGCCGAGGTCGTCGATGCCCATCCGGGCGCTGACCCGGTAGGAGCCGTCTCCCAGGGCCACGGCTTCGGCGCTCTCGGTATCGTATTCGTCCACGATCTCGCCCACGATCTCCTCGATCAGGTCTTCGAGGGTCACCAGCCCTGCAGTGCCGCCGTACTCATCAATCACGATGGCTACGTGCGTGGATTCCTTTTGCAGCTCGCGCAGGAGGTCGCTGACGGGTTTCGACTCCGGCACGTAGCGGACCTCGCGCGCCAGCGACTCCACCAGGGGCGGCGCCTGGTCCGCTCCCAGCTGGTGGACGACAGCTGCAACATCCTTCAGGTAGACGATGCCGAGGATGTGGTCGGTGTTCTCGTTGATGACCGGGATCCGCGAGTATCCCGAGCGCAGGAACAGGGACATGGCCTCGTGGAGGCTTGAGCCGGCGTCGATGCTGACAATGTCCGTCCTGGGAACCATGACGGCGCGGACCAGGGTGTCCCCGAAATCGAAGACCGACTGGATCATCTCGGCTTCGGTGTCCTCGATCATGTCGGACTCACTGGCCCGGTCCACAAGTTCCCGGAACTCCTGTTCGCTGAAGAACGCGTCGTCACCGCCGGGCGCACCGGGAGCCGCGGAGCTCCCGATGGCCACCAGCCACCCTGGGATGGGCCCCAGCACGCTGGTGAGGAACCGGACCATCGGCGCGGTGAAGCGGACCACCGCGGTGGAGTGCAGCCTGCCGAGCTGCCTGGGTGACACACCTACGATCACGAACCCCAGGAGGGCCATAATGCCGGTGGCCACCAGGCCGGCGAGCCAGACGTTGTCCAGCAGGCTTGCGATCAGGACGGCGACGGCAACCGCCGAGGCCATCTCAAACCAGACGCGCCAGAAGCGGAGGGCCCGGGTATGGGCAACGGGTTCCGCAAGGATGCGGCGCATGGCGGTGCCGCGGCTCCTGTGCAGTGCCTCTTCAGCGTCGTGCCGGGGAAGGAAACTGAAGGCGGCCTCGGCCGCTGTCAGCAGGGCCGCGACGGCAAGGAAGACCAGTGCCACCGCGACCAGGAGCAGTTGCGTCACTGGGTCGTCTCTGCAGGTGCTTCTTTGCCGGTAAAGCCGGACAGGAGTTCCCGCTGGAGCCCGAACATCTCCGCCTTCTCTTCTGGTTCGGCATGGTCGTAGCCCAGCAGGTGAAGGATGCCGTGCGTGGTGAGCAGCAGCATCTCGTCCTGCAGCGAGTGGCCCGCGTTCCGGGCCTGCACTGTGGCCACCTGCGGGCAGATGGCGATGTCGCCCAGCATGCCCTGGGGCGTGGGCCGGTCAGGGGTCCCTGGAGTCAACTCGTCCATGGGAACCGAGAGCACGTCCGTGGCCCCGGGTTCGTCCATCAGCTCGATGTGCAGCTTCTCCATGGCCGGTTCATCCACCAGGAGGATGGACAGTTCGGCCTGCGGATGGATGTAGAGCTGCTCAAAGATGTACCGCGACAGGGCTACGAGCCCGGACTCATCCACCTGGACGCCGGACTCGTTGTTCACCTCGATGCTCACGCGTGTTCCCCCCGTTTTTCGCGGCTTGCTGAATGTTTGACGCGGTTCCGCTGGGCTTCGTCCCAGATGCTGTAGGCGTTGACGATGTCGCCAACAAGCCTGTGCCGCACAACGTCGGCGGCATCCAGGACAGAGAAGCTGACGCCCTCGATGCCCTGCAGGATTTCTTCGACGATCCGCAGCCCCGAACGCGTTCCGAAGGGCAGGTCCACCTGGGTAACGTCTCCGGTGACCACCATCTTGGATCCGAAACCCAGCCGTGTGAGGAACATCTTCATCTGTTCCGGCGTGGTGTTCTGGGCTTCGTCAAGGATGATGAAGGCGTCGTTGAGGGTGCGGCCGCGCATGTAGGCAAGGGGCGCCACCTCGATGGTGCCGGCCGCCATGAGCCGCGGGATGGATTCGGGGTCCATCATGTCGTGCAGGGCGTCGTAGAGCGGCCGCAGGTAGGGATCGATCTTGTCGCTGAGCGTGCCGGGCAGGAACCCGAGCCGCTCCCCCGCCTCCACCGCAGGGCGCGTCAGGATGATCCGGCTGACCTCTTTCTGCTGCAGGGCCTGGACAGCTTTCGCCATGGCCAGATAGGTCTTGCCGGTGCCGGCCGGGCCGATGCCGAAGATGACCGTGTTGGCATCGATGGCGTCAACGTAGTTCTTTTGGTTCAGCGTCTTGGGCCGGATAGTCCTGCCGCGGCTGGAGAGGATGTCGTGGGTGAGCACATCCACGGGATTCTGGAGTGACTGGGTGCGCAGGAGGGCAACCAGCTGCTGCAGCACCGCGGGCGTGATGACTGTGCCCCGGGCCACCAGGCCCCGGACTTCCTGGAGGAGCCGCATGATGCGGGGAACGTCACTGACGGGGCCGCTGATGGACAGTTCATTGCCGCGGGCATGGAAGTTGACGTCCGGGAACTGCTCTTCGATGAACCGCAGCGCCTCGTCATGGCTGCCGAGCGACTGAACCATTTGGTCGGAGTTCTCAAAGAGGACTACTTCGGTCCGGATGCCGGGCAGGGAGTGCGGGAATTCCCCCGGACCGCCGTCGCCCGTGTTGAGCCGGCGCTTACCATTTGCTGATTCAGTCATGGTGCTGGCCCGCAGGCCCGTGGTCCCCTCGAAGATCGACATCATTTGTTTGCTTTGGCTGATGCCGGCGCCCGTTGCACGGTGCTCCTTGCCCAGCGATCCCTTTATCTTACGCCAGCACCCGCCCTGGCCGGGTACTGGACCGGATTCCAGGCCGGTCACCCGGCCGGTCACCTGGCCGGGACCGGCACCGGCCCTTCAGCCAGGGAATTGCAGCCGCAAACGGGTAAGAATGCAGCGTTAGGTATCAACTTCATATCGGCCTCATATCGTTCCCGTTGCAGTTACGGCCAGGGAGGCCAAAGAGCGGCTGGGGGAACCCTCCCCTGTGCAATGCTGGAAATCCAGCGTCTGCTGGAACGCCAGGCCGCCAGGGGGATCGGCCCGCCACGCCAGGAAAGGACTAGGCAGGACAGTGCCGGAAACCTCTGTGCCCGAACGGGCAGGACGATCGGTGGGCCGCATGCGCCCTGCCGTCCTCGCAGGAATCCTGGTGCTCGTTCCCGCCCTCGCAGCCTGCACCGCCGAGAACGGACCATCGCCCTCTCTCACCTCTGCCTCAGTCCCGGCCACCGGCGGCACCATGCCGGACGCGCCCGCCACCAGCGCCCCGCTGGAAACCACCCAGTCCTCCAACAAGGCCCCGGTGTACTGGATTGGGCGCAGCGGCGGGAACATCTTCCTCTACCGTGAGTTCCGGGACGTTCCGGAACAGGAGAACCCGGTGACGCGGGCACTGCGCGCCATGATGTCGGAGAAGCCGCTCGACCCGGACTTCTTTACGCCTTGGCAGAACCCGGACAAACTTGCCACCTCCATCTCGGGCAAGGACGTCATCACGGTCGACGTCTCGGCTGACGCCTTCAACAGCAACCTCGACGCCGACATGGCCGCCCGCGCCATCCAACAGCTGATCTACACGGCAACCGCTGCCGCCGCCAGTTCGGGCCTGATCGACACAGGGCAGCAGGTCCGGGTGCGGATCCTCGTAGACGGCCATACGGACTACGTCGCGTTCGGAAAAGTCCAGCTGGGCGCACTGATGACCCGTGCTGCCGGGCTGGTGGCGCCGGTGTGGATCATTGATCCGCAGGAAAACACGGAGGTGCCTGCCGGCAGCGTAAAGATCACCGGCCGCAGCACGTCGCCGGGAGCAAAGCTCCGCTGGCAGATCCTGCAGTCCGGGGACGGCGGAAGCAAGGCCCCGTTCCTGACCGGTGAAACCACGGCCGGCGCCGGGCAGGGGCAGGCGGGCGTCTTTACGCTGGCACTGACCTTGCCGGCCGGCGGCTATGAGCTCCGGGTGGCGCAGGCAGGTTCCGGCGGGGAGCCGGACCGAAACGAGGACACCAGGTCCTTCAAGGTCAGGTAGCTGTCCACCGGCCAAGGATGTCGCTTGCAAGCACGACGGCGGCCGGCCCGGCCGTGGAGGACCGCAGGACGTGGTGTCCCAACAGGGCGGTCACAGCGCCTTTGTCGCAGAGTTTCGTTACTTCCCGCGGGCTGATTCCGCCTTCCGGGCCGACGATCAGCAGGACTTCCCGGATGCCCTCGTGCCCACTCCCCTGCCACGCTTCCAGGACGGTGCGCAGCGGACGCACGGCATCTTCGTGGAGGATGACGGCCAGGTCTGCACCCTCCACGGCGGCGGAAAGCCCGGCAGTATCGACGGCGGCCCGGACCTCGGGGATCCAGGCGCGCCGCGCCTGTTTGGCGGCGGCGGCCACAGTGGACTCCCACTTGGCATGGGCGCGGGCGGCCCTGTCACCTTTCCAGCGGACGATGGACCGTTCCGACTGCCAGGGTATGACGGCATCGATGCCCAGCTCGGTGGCGGTTTCAATGGCCAGTTCGTCGCGGTCGCCCTTGGCCAGGGCCTGAACCAGGACCAAGCGGACGTCCGGCCGGTCTTCCATTGCCAGTGCGCCGCACTCCACTCCAAGTCCCGAGGCCGCGGCGGAGACGACCTTTCCGCTCATGCGGGCGCCGGCGCCGTCGACAATGTCCACCGGCTCGCCCGGAGACAGGCGTTTGACGGTCACTGCATGCCGGGCCTCCGCCCCTTCGAGGACAAAGATCCGGCCGGGCACCATGCCCGCCAGTGAACCGGCGGAGGTGAAGAAGACGGGGTTGCTCACCGCTACAGGTTACCGAGCCGGTCCCGGAGCTTGGCGAACATGCCGCCGCTGGCGGCGAGCTTGCCCTCGGTGAGCTGTTCGCCGCGGAGCTTGGCGAGCTGCCGGAGGAGGTCCTCCTGTGCCGGGTCGAGCTTGGCCGGAGTGTCCACCTGGAGGTGGACCTTCAGGTCCCCGCGGCCGTATCCCCTCAGGTGCGTGACACCCAGGCCACGCAGGGTAATGATCTCGCCGGACTGAGTTCCGGGCTTGACGTCGATGTCCTGCGTACCGTCGAACGTTTCCAGGCTGACGTCCGTGCCCAGTGCGGCCGCCGTCATGGGGATGTGCAGCGTGGCGTGCAGGTCATCGCCTTCCCGTACGTAGGTGGCGTCATTGTTGACGCGGATTTCCACGTAGAGGTCACCGGTCGGTCCACCTGCAGGTCCGGCTTCGCCCTGCCCGGCGAGCTGGATCCGGGTTCCGGTGGCCACACCGGCGGGAACCTTGATGGTCAGCGACCGCCGGCTGCGGATACGGCCCTGGCCGCTGCACTCGTTGCAGGGATCCTTGATGACCGTGCCGAAGCCTTCGCAGGTGCCGCAGGGGGCGGCCGTCATGACCTGGCCCAGGATGGAGCGCACGGCCCGCTGGACCTGGCCGCTGCCGCCGCAGATGTCGCAGCGCTCCGGGTGGGTGCCGGGCCGGCAGCAGGATCCGTCACAGGTGGGGCAGACCACGGCAGTGTCCACTTCGAGCTTCTTGTTCACGCCGAACACGGCGTCGCGAAGGTCGATCCGGACGCTGATGAGGGCGTCCTGGCCGCGGCGGACGCGGGAAGCCGGGCCGGAGGTGCCCCCGGCGCCGAAGAAGGTGTCGAAGATGTCCTGGAATGCGAAGCCCTGGCCTGCGTAACCGGCACCGCCGAAGCCGTTGTCCGTGCCGTTCTCGTTGCCCGTGGTGTCGTAGATCCTCCGCTTTTGGGGGTCGGAAAGGACCTCGTAGGCGTGAGTTACTGCCTTGAAGCGTTCTGAAGCGTCCGCACCGGGGTTTACGTCCGGGTGAAGGGTGCGGGCCAGTTTGCGGTAGGCCTTTTTGATCTCTTCGCCCGTAGCTTCGGGTGAGACTCCAAGGACGTCATAGTGGCTGCTCAAAGTTCGTATCTCTTCCTTGTTGTACTGCGTTCAGTGTGGGCGGCCCCGCTCTGTGGTCCGGTCCCGAAAAGGCTCCGGCGGCGAAGAGTCAGGGCCCCAAAATCCTGGAAAGGTAGCGGGCCACAGCCCTGACGGCGGCCATGGTGGTGGGATAGTCCATCCTGGTTGGGCCGAGGATCCCTACCTTCGCGGCGCTGTCCGGGCCGTAGCCGGTGGCCACCACGGAGGCTTCGGCAAGGCCGTCATAAGGGTTTTCCCTTCCGATACTGACGGCCACTCCCCGGTGGTCCTGGGCCATTTCGCTCAGCAGCCGCAGCATCACCACCTGCTCCTCCAGTGCCTCGAGCACGGGGCCGATACTGAGGGGGAAATCCACGTTGGACCTGGCCAGGTTCGCCGTTCCGGCCATGACCATCCGGTCCTCCCTGGTGTTTTGTGCCAGGCCCTCCAGTCCATGCGCCAGCGCGTGCGCGGCCTGGCGCTGGCCGTGCGCAGTTCCGGCTACGACGGCGGGGAGCGCCTTGGCCAGCTGGCTTAGCGGAGTTCCGGCCAGCGCGGCAAGGAAGCGGGTACGGAGCGCGGCCAGTGCGTCGTCGCCAAGGTCCTGGCCGACGTCGATGACCCGCTGCTCCACCTTGCCGCTGTTGGCAATCAGCACCACCAGCACCTTGCGGGGGGCCAGGAGCACGAACTCGATGTGGCGCACCAGTGCCTTGCTGAGGTGCGGATACTGGACCACAGCCACCTGGTTGGTCAGCTGCGACAGCAGCCGGACGGTGCGGTCCAGGACGTCGTCGAGGTCGTCTGCGCCTTCCAGGAGGGACTGGATGGCCCGGCGCTCCGCTGCCGACAGGGGCTTGACTGCCGAGATCTGGTCGACAAAGAGCCGGTAGCCCTTGTCTGTGGGAATTCGCCCTGCACTGGTATGCGGGGCAGTGATCAATCCCTCGTCTTCAAGGGCCGCCATGTCATTGCGGATGGTTGCGCTGGAAACGCCCAGATGATGCCGCTCGACCAGGGCCTTTGACCCGACCGGTTCGCGGGAGTGGACGTAGTCCTCCACGATGGCCCGCAGCACTTCCAGTTTGCGTGGCTCGCTCACTCTCCACCTCCATCCATGGTCCGGGGCGCATACCCCGCCAGGTGCCACCAGTGTTAGCACTCGACATGCCTAAGTGCTAACAGTCTATTATGCCTCGGCCCGTTGTTAGCATTGGTACCGCTCCGGGCGAAATTCCGGTGCGGAGGACCTAGCGCTAGGCGGATCGAATCCATGGATTACCAAAACTGGGGGCCCCGCGGCATTTCCGCCCCGGCCAAGGCGGAATTGCCCGAGGTTCCGGTGGAGCGGGGCATGGTGCTCGAGGATGTCCAGTCAGGCTGGGTCGGCGCCGTCACCCGGGTGGAAAAGTCCGGCGGCATGCACGTCGTGGCCCTGGAGGACCGCCGCGGGAAGTCCCGGTCCTTCAAGCTCGGCTTCGGTTTCCTCCTTGAGGGCCGGCCCATCCGGCTGATGCCTCCCGCCGCCCGGCCGGCAGCCGCCGGCCCCGCCGCCGGCAGGACAGCCTCAGGCTCCGTCCGGGTCTCCGGCCAGCGGGCCCAGGTCGCCAAGGCAAGCCGCATCTGGGTGGAGGGCAAGCACGACGCCGAACTGGTGGAAAAGGTCTGGGGAGACGACCTTCGGGTGGAAGGCATCGTCGTCGAACCCCTGCACGGCATTGACGACCTCGCCGCCGCAGTTGCCGCCTTTAAACCCGGTCCGGGCCGTCGCCTCGGCGTGCTCGTGGACCACCTCGTCCCTGACTCCAAGGAGTCCCGCATAGCCGACGCCGTCATGGCATCCCCCGGCGCGGCCGGAAATGTCCTGATCGTCGGCCACCCCTATGTGGACGTCTGGCAGGCGATCCGCCCCGCTGTCCTGGGCATTGACAAATGGCCGTCCGTGCCCCGCGGACAGGACTGGAAGACCGGAATCCTGAAGGCCTTTGGCTGGCCGCACGCCACCAAGGAGGACATCGGCCTGGGATGGCAAAAACTACTGGGCGCCGTACGTACGTACGCGGACCTGGAAGCGTCGCTGCTGGGGCGGGTTGAGGAAGTCATCGACTTCCTCACCGCCCCCTGAAGGCCGGACACCGGCCCGGGAGCCAGTATTCTTGGTAATGCAGCGCCTTTTCCCAAGGCCGCTGCACACCGCGCCCATATATGAAGTCAGCACCACTTGCACCTCCGAAGGAACAGACTGTGGCAGAAAACGCACGTGATCACAGGGACGGCCAGGGCCGCTCCGAGTACCATGGCGTCCCCGCCAATGCGCTGCCGCTCACGGCCAGCGAAGACCGCCAATGGGCCACGCTCGCGCATTTCGGTGGGATCCTGGGGTGTGTCCCCTCGCTGCTGATCTACCTGATCTTCCGTGACCGCGGGCCATTTACCGCGCAGGAATCCAAAGAAGCGCTGAACTTCAGCCTGCCGCCCACCATCGCCGCCGTGCTGGCCAACATCCTGGTGTTCATCCCCTATGTGGGAAACATCTTCGCGGTCATCGCCACTCTGATCTGGGTGGCGCTCACCTGCTTCTCCGTGGCAGCAGGGATCCACGTCAACAAGGGCCAGCCGCACCGCTACCAGTACAACCTGCGCTGGATTAAGTAGCCGCTCAGAGCTGCGGGGCCACTGGCCCCGCAGCGCGGATCCGACGGGCGTCCGCCCAGTCAGTCGGGCAGGATACGGCGGACCACCGCGTCCGCCAGGAGCCTGCCCTTGAGCGTGAGGACCAGACGGCCCTGGAAAGCAGCGACGGGCTCCACCAGGCCGTCAGCGATCAGGCCGGCCACTTCGTGCCGGCCGGCAGAGCCAAGAGTGGAGACTTCAAGCCCTGACTGCAGGCGCGCCTCCAGCATTACCCGCTCCAGGTTTCTGGTCCCGGCATCCAGGGTCTCCCTGCCCGCCGCAGGCGAATGCCCCTGGGCCAGACGGTTCGCATAGGCGGACGGGTGCTTCACGTTCCACCAGCGCACCCCGCCCACGTGCGAATGTGCGCCGGGGCCGATGCCCCACCAGTCGTCGCCACGCCAGTAGGCCAGGTTGTGGCGGCACGCGTGCTCCGGGCTTCGCGCCCAGTTGCTGACCTCATACCAGCCGAGTCCGGCTTCGGTGATGAGCTGGTCGGCGAGTTCGTACTTGTCGGCGTGGTCGTCGTCGTCAATTCCCGGCACCTCGCCGCGGCGCATCTGGGCGGCCAGCTTGGTCCCGTCCTCGACAATCAGGGCGTAGGCGCTGATGTGGTCCGGCTGGTAGGAGAGGGCAGTTTCCAGGGAGTGGCGCCAGTCGTCCAGCGACTCCCCCGGTGTGCCGTAAATCAGGTCCAGGCTGACGTCCAGTCCGGCCTCCCGCGCCCACTGCACCACCTGCGGAACCCTGCTGGGCGTGTGGGTGCGGTCCAGGACCTTGAGCACGTGCGGGACGGCGGACTGCATGCCGAAGGAGACCCTGGTGAAGCCCGCCTCCTTGAGGACGGCGAGGGATTCGGGGGTGACCGAATCGGGGTTGGCTTCGGTGGTGACCTCGGCGCCGTCCTCGATGCCCCACTGGTCGATGGCTGCGCGAAGGATCAGTGCGAGGTCATCTGCCGGCAGCAGGGTGGGCGTGCCGCCCCCGAAAAAGACCGTGCTGAGCTTGCGCTGCGGCAGCCCGGAACGTGCCATCACGGTGCCGGCCAGGGACACTTCCGACACGGCGGTTTGGGCGTAAGCATCCTGTGAGGCGCCGCCGCCCAGTTCCGTGGCGGTGTAGGTGTTGAAGTCGCAGTACCCGCAGCGCACGGCGCAGAACGGGATGTGGACGTACAGGCCAAAGGCCCGGGCCGCCGCACCGTCCGCTGCCTGTGGAGGCAGCAGACCGTCCGACGGCGCCGGGTCGCCGAGGGGAAGGACGCTGGGCATCAGCGGGTCCCCGCCTGCGCGGTGGTCACTTCTTCTTGGCCTTGTCCTTTGATTCGTCGGTGGTGAGGGCGGCGATGAACGCTTCCTGCGGAACCTCCACCGTTCCCACCATTTTCATGCGCTTCTTGCCTTCTTTTTGCTTCTCCAGCAGCTTGCGCTTTCGTGAGATGTCACCGCCGTAGCACTTGGCAAGCACGTCCTTGCGGATGGCCCGGATGCTTTCGCGGGCGATGATCCTGGAGCCGATGGCCGCCTGGATGGGCACCTCGAACTGCTGCCGCGGGATGAGTTCGCGGAGCTTTCCGGTCATCATCACGCCGTAGGCGTAGGCCTTGTCCCGGTGGGTGATGGCACTGAAGGCGTCCACTTGTTCGCCCTGGAGCATGATGTCGACCTTCACGAGGTCGGCAACCTGCTCGCCGTCGGCCTTCCAGTCCAGGGAGCCGTAGCCACGCGTTTTTGACTTCAGGATGTCGAAGAAGTCGAAGACGATTTCCGCCAGCGGCAGCCGGTAGCGGATTTCCACCCGGTCCTCGGAGAGGTAGTCCATGCCGCCCATCACGCCCCGGCGTGACTGGCACAGCTCCATGATGGCGCCGACGAACTCGTTGGGGGCCAGGATGGTCGCGGAGACCATCGGTTCGCGCACCTCGGCGATCTTGCCCGTGGGGTATTCGCTGGGGTTGGTCACGCGGACCACCTTCTTGTCCTCCAGGGTCACCTCGTATTCCACGTTGGGTGCCGTGGAGATCAGGTCAAGGTTGTATTCGCGCTCCAGGCGTTCGCGGGTGATCTCAAGGTGCAGCAGGCCCAGGAAGCCCACACGGAAGCCGAAGCCCAGCGCAGCAGAGGTCTCCGGTTCGTACACCAGTGCTGCGTCGTTTAGCATGAGTTTTTCGAGGGCGTCGCGCAGCACCGGGTAGTCGGCGCCGTCCAGGGGGTACAGGCCGGAGAACACCATGGGTTTGGCATCGGCGTAGCCGGGCAGCGACTCGGCGGCCGGCTTGGCCAGGTTGGTGACGGTATCGCCGACCTTGGACTGGCGGACGTCCTTCACACCGGTGATCAGGTAGCCCACTTCGCCAACGCCCAAGCCCTTGGAGGGTGTGGGTTCCGGGGAGCTGACGCCGATTTCCAGGAGTTCGTGCGAGGCCCTGGTGGACATCATCTGGATGCGTTCACGCGGGTGGAGCATCCCGTCCACCACGCGCACGTAGGTGACCACGCCGCGGTAGGTGTCGTAGACCGAGTCGAAGATCATGGCACGGGCCGGCGCATCGGGGTCGCCCTTCGGCGCCGGCAGGTCGCGGACGATCTTGTCCAGGAGGGCTTCCACGCCAACGCCGGTCTTGCCGGACACCCGCAGGACATCCTCAGGATCGCCGCCGATCAGGCTGGCCAGCTCGGCTGCGTACTTTTCAGGCTGCGCCGCCGGCAGGTCGATCTTGTTCAGGACCGGGATGATGGCGAGGTTGTTCTCCATGGCCAGGTAGAGGTTCGCGAGCGTCTGGGCCTCAATGCCCTGGGCTGCGTCCACCAGCAGGATTGCGCCCTCGCAGGCGGCCAGTGACCTGGAGACCTCGTAGGTGAAGTCCACGTGCCCGGGGGTGTCGATCATGTTCAGCGCGTAACTGACACCGTCCACCTCCCACGGCATGCGGACGGCCTGGGACTTGATGGTGATGCCGCGTTCGCGCTCGATGTCCATCCGGTCCAGGTACTGGGCCTTCATGTCGCGCGCCTGGACCACCCCGGTGGATTGCAGCATACGGTCAGCCAGGGTGGATTTGCCGTGGTCGATATGCGCGATGATGCAAAAGTTCCGAATAATTGCCGGATCTGTCGCGGCGGGCACCGGTGCGGTGCGGGCCATGGGAGACACGCAGGGTCCTTACTGTTGGCTTTTCTGCAGCCATCCGCCAGGCACGCGAAAGGCGCCTGCGGTCCAGCCGCACATCTTTAACGTCCAGTGTCCCACGTCCGCGACCCCGCCACCGCATCCTGGCCGGCCCGTGCACACTGTTTCAGCGGCAGCCCCGCCGATAGGCTGTCGGGATGGCCATTGATCTCCGCTCCCTGGGAAACGCCGTCCGCCGCGGCCTGCGCATGCTGCGGAAACGGCCCGTGGCCCCACGGCCGGTCCAGGACCAGCGCCCGGGCGGCAATCGGCGCGCCGCCGGCGAAGGTGTCCCGGCCGAAGCGGCGGCCTATCCCGGCGATTACCGCGGCCGCGCCTCCGTCCATTACGCTCCGCAGCCCGACGGCGACCCCGATCCGGGCGAGGTGGTGTGGGCCTGGGTGCCCTATGAGGAGGATCACGGCAAGGGGAAGGACCGGCCGGTGCTGCTGGTGGGGCACAACGGCCCCTTCCTCCTGGGGCTGATGCTGACCAGCAGGGACAGGGTTCCTGCCGGGACGTCGTCCGCGGACTACGTGGATCTCGGCTCCGGGGGTTGGGACAACCAGGGCAGGGCAAGTGAAGTGCGGCTGGACCGTATCCTGCAGATCCGCCCGGACAGCATCCGGCGAGAAGGCGCGGTATTGGACAAGGCGCGCTTTGAACAGGTGGCGTCCGGGCTTCGGCGGCGACACGGCTGGGCCTGACCCGCTGAAATGGCCAGAGCCGCCGCTGACCTGCTAATCTTTATTGCTGTGTGTCCGTGCAGGTCGACGGTCACTGATGGTTGGCCGCCATAGGTATCCCCACGCCGCTCAGTCAAGGCCAGCCTGAAAGCCCTCTAGACCATTTCCGCATTACAAAGAGAGTTCACACGTGGCGAATATCAAGTCCCAGAAGAAGCGCATCCTGACCAACGAGAAGGCCCGCCTGCGCAATAACGCAGTCAAGTCTGAGCTGAAGACGGCCATCCGCGCCGTCAACACCGCTGTTGAGTCCGCTGACAAGGAAGCTGCTACTACTGCGCTCGTTTCTGCCAGCCGTAAGCTGGACAAGGCTGTCAGCAAGGGTGTTCTGCACAAGAACAACGCAGCGAACCGTAAGTCGGCGATCTCCAAGAAGGTCAACGCACTCTAAGGTTTCCAGTTCCCATGAACTGATGGTGTGGCCGGTACCCTCGGGTACCGGCCACGCGCTTTTAAGCGGCCAGTCCGGCGAGCCGCGGCAGCACGCCGTCGAATGCCACCGGGACGTGCCGAGCCGGATGCGAAGAGCGTCCGGGCCTGTTGGGCGCTGCGGGGGCTATCTGCCCTGGACGGACATGGCAATCACGGTGACGGCGTGCTCCACGGCGTACACCGGGTCCCTGGACAAGCCCTTGACCTGCGCATCGGCTTCCGCCGTGGCCTGGATGGACCGCACCAGGCCTTCAGGGGTCCAGCGCCGTACGTCGCGCTGCGCCTGCTCCACCAGCCAGGGCTGCATGCCCAATTCCGCAGCGATCTGCGCGGACGGGCCGGAGGCGCCTGCCACCCGTGCCACCGTCCGCAGCTTCGAGGCGAGTGCAGCCACCAGCGGTACCGGGTCAGCGCCGGTGGCGAGGGCGTGGCGCAGCGTCGACAGTGCAAGGGGGGCATTTCCGGCCATGGCCGCGTCGGCCACCTTGAACGCGGTGGCTTCGACCCGTCCGCCGTAATACTTGTCGACGGTGTCTGTGGTGACCGTGCTCCCCGCGTCGGCGATCAGCTGGGAGCAGGCGGCAGCTAGCTCTGACAGGTCTGCTCCCACGGCATTCACCAGGGCCTGCACGGCGTCCTGGTTGATCCGGCGTCCGGCCGCCTTGAACTCCGCGGTGACGAACTGGACCTTGTCCGCATCCTTTTTCAGCGGCTGGCACTCCACTACCGGCCAGCCCCCCTTCCTGACGGCGTCGAGGAGCTTTTTGCCGCGGACCCCGCCTGCGTGGCGCAGCACGACGACGGCGTCCTCCTCCGGGTGCTGCAGGTAGCCGAGGGCATCGGCAAGGAAGGCGTCATTCATCCCTTCCACAGCCTCCACCTCGATCAGCTTGCTCTCGCCGAACAGGGATGGACTCACCTGCATGGTCAAGGTGCCGGCCTCATACGCCGCCGCGTTGATGCGGCTCACCTCCACGTCCGGTGCGGCCGCCCTGACCTGGGACCGGATCCTGTCCATCGCCCTGATTCCCAGGTACTCTTCCGGACCGCTCACCAATACGATCCGGGCCGGGGTTACGTCCCGCCAGGAGGCTGTGTTGGACGCTTGGGAGCGGGGTGCCCGCTTTTGCGCAGCGGCCATCGGCAGTTCCTTCCGGAGGTTTTATTGCAGTATCCCAGCCTGCCACGTCTGTGCCCGGGGTCCAAGCTGCGGACACCGCGGAAGCGATGCAGGCGCACCTCCAGCAACTCCAGGAATACGACAGTTCCTGCGTGCGCCGTCCGGACCCAGCGGATGAGGCGGAGCGGCCTGGCCGCCGCCCCGACGGCAGCCAGGGACAGGACCGACAGCAGCACCATGGACAGCATCCCCGGCACCCCTTCCGGCCATGGGAGCGCAGACCCCGGCAGCTGGGCTGCGATCCTGGCCGTAGCCGCGACGGCCGCGCTGAAGGTCCCGGCAACGGCTATCAGCGCTGCGGCCCCCCACGGCAAAACGACCACCAGGGGCACCGCTGCTGTTCCCAGCAGGGTCACGGGAGCCACCAGGGGCGAGGCGACGACATTGGCCGCCAGGGAATAGGTTGAAAACTGGGGTTGCAGGAGCACGATGACGGGCCCGCACAGCAGTTGGGCGGACAACGGAACCGCTACCGCGGCAGCGAGCCACCGTGGGACCGCCGCGGGAATCCAGCTGATGATCCGCCGGCCTATAAGAATGATTCCCAGTGTGGCCAGGACAGAAAGCAGGAAGCCAAAACTCGTGCCAAGAGCCGGATCCGCCAACAGCAGCCCCAGTACAGCCAGGCAAAGGAAGCTCAGACCGCGCCCTGAACGTCCACCGGCCAGAGAGGCGACGCCAATGGCTCCCATCAGCGCTGCCCGCAGAACGCTGGCATCAGGCCCCACCAGGACCACGAAAAGGGCCAGGCCGCCAAGGGCAACAGCTGCGGCAGGGGCACGCGGCAGCCGGAACCACCGGCACAGCAGCAGCAACGCCCCCAGCACCAGGCTGCAGTTTGCCCCGCTGACTGCCGTCAGGTGCGTCATGCCAACCGCTTTCATGGCGTTGTTCAATCCCTCATCCAGCGCACTGGTGTCACCGGTGACCATCCCCGGGAGGAGCCCGCGGGCATCCGGTTCGAGGAAAGCCGAGGCAGAAACGAATCGGCCGCGGAGCTCCCTGGCTGACTCTTCCAGCAGTGAGCCACCCGAGGGCTTGCCTGGAGCCGTCGAAGCGGCCAGGTTTCCCGCCTCCTGCCCTCCGGGGTCTGCCGGCCGCAGCTTGCCGGCAGCCCGGAGCGTCTGCCCCGGCACCACGCCGCCCCACCCCTGCCCGCCCATCACCACGAGCCGGGCGCGGGTGCGAACCAGGATGCCACCCGTTGTCACTTCCCGCGTCCACACCGGGACCGACCACCTCCCCGCCGCCCCTCCGGGTCCGGCCAGCGCCCGCGGGTTTCCGGCTACCTCGACAATGACGACGGCCGACTTTCCGTCCACGATGGCCTCAGCGAGCGGCCCCTCGAACCGCTGGCTTGAGGTTGTCGCGGAATGGGCTGCCGCCGCGGCGGCCAGCATCAGGGAGACGCCCAATGCTGCCCGAAAGCTTCGGCCCCGGACACCGAGCCTCCATCCCGGCCCCGAAGCGCGGGCGGCGGCACGCAAGCTTCCCCTCCGTCCTCCCTTCGCGGCGCGGGCCAGGAAAAGGCCGCCAACTGCCGCAAGCGCGCAGCACACGGTGGCCAGCCACGGGGGCGGCAGCCAGAGCCCCGCCACCGAGGCAGCCCACACCGAAACTGCGGGGAGGGCAAGCCGGACGTCCGTGCGGCGCCGCGGTCCCACATGGCCGGAGTCACTTTCCTCCCGCTCGTGGCCGCTTTCAACCAGCCGCCTGAGAGCGCGGTCCAGGCACTGCGCCCAATACCCTTTCATGTCCCCAAAGGTCAGAGCCCGGCAGGTCAGAGCCCCGGCTTTCAGGGCCCGGCCCTTCGGGGTCCGGCCTTTTGCGGTCCCGCGGCGGCGTGCCGGCAGACCTGGCGCCTGCGGGCGTGCCCGTCCCAGGGACGGTGGAACTGCTCCGGGACGCGAACGTGTTCCGGGCGGTTGCGTTGTCGATGGGTGCACCCCCCGTGCGGGACCCCCGGTGTCTGGCCCCCGGCCGGGCCCCTGCACCGCCGAGTCCACGAACCGGTTCCAAGGACTCGTGGCTCCCTCTCCCCCGGCGGGGCCTCCCCGCCCTTCCGGGCCGTCGGGCCTGCCTGTGCTGCTCCTTCCGCTTGCCATCCGGGATGCCTTAGACCGTCACAAAGGGCAGCAGGACCTCGAGCAGCTTCGGCCCGACGCCATCCACCGCGTCCAGTTCTTCGACGCTTTTGAAAGGTCCATGGTCTTTTCGCCAATCCACGATCCGCTGGGCTAGTACCGGACCGACTTTGGGAAGCGTGTCCAGCATGGCAACGTCAGCGGTGTTGAGGTTGACTTTCTCGCCCGCAGTGCTGCCTCCTGACCCCTGTGTTCCGGTAGTGTCCGCGCCGCTGCCGCCGGAGCCAGGGGCGTACGGCGGCGCGGTAGCCGGCTCGCCCTGCAGCGGGACGACGATCTTCTGGCCGTCCTCCATCACGAGTGCAAGGTTGAGCTGGTTGGCGTCGGCCTCCGGTAGTGCTCCGCCCGCAGCGGCAATGGCGTCCTCAACGCGGCTTCCCTGTTGAAGCCGTACTACTCCTGGTTTGGCCACGGCACCGGCCACATGGACCACCAGCAGGGCCGCAGGGGCGGACTCCGCGTGGTGTGGCCCGGCATCCGGTTGATCTGCTTCGGCCTCATGTGGGGTATTCCCCCTTTCCTGGGTTTCGGCGGTTGTCCCGGAACCAACGCCTGCCAACGGCAGGACTTCCGGTGCGGCAGCGGCTGCCTGCCACCAGAACCAGGCGCAGGCGGCGGCAGCGAGGGCAGCCAGCAGCAGGGCAACGCGCAACCCCACCCGCCAACGCAGCGTAGGCGCAGTACTGGACGTGCATTCCGGACCAACGGCGCCTGGAGCCCCACTTGTTTCTGCAGGCCCCCGGTATTCGAAACCGCCCAGGCCCAGGTCGTCCTCCGAAGCCCCTGCCGTTGCCTCCCCCAGGGCGGCCTGCAGCCTTGCCCTCACAGGCCGCGCCTGCTGACCTGTTGCTGCAGCGTCCCGGCGTGACATAGCTCCACCCTAAGAATCCTGCCCGCTGCCCGGCAGGCGCCAAAGCCCCTATGTGGAAACTTGGGGCCCCGACGCCCGATTGCCAGAAGCAATCAAGGACGACCGAAAGCAGCATAATTTCCTGATCTCCGCAGCAAACTGGTATCTGGTTTGTGATATCAAGCTGCAGCCTCATCAACGGTCATGGCCCCCTGCTTCCCGGTCCAGCCCCGCCGCCGATGCCGCCAGGCCCGAATGACCTCGGCGCCGCCACGGGCCAGCAGTTGAGCCTCGAAGGCGTCCACGTGCGGGAGCAGCTAGTAGCGAAGGTACTGCTGGACTGCCGAACGCATACGGTGAGTCAACGTTTTTGCGCCCGTGGCTTAGGGCTTCCAGGGAGTGATCCGGACACTGGTGAGGGCACGGTCCCCGGATGGATTCATCCTGGCTGAGGCACAGACGCTGAAGGCGTAGCGCGTCAGGGCGACGTTGATACATCCTGGCATTCGCACCGGCCAGAGCCGGGCAAAGCTGCCAGAACAGCCCGCGGTAATGCTGTGGTACTCCCCCAAGTTGTGACAGAGCGGGAGCCTGCGACGGGTCACTGCGCGCGGTTTAGCAACACGTGGCTGCTCAATACTGCGCGACCGCGGAAAGCATGACCGCGCCGGTCACCACCGCCATTGCGAGGGAGGCCAGGGTGATTGTCCAGCTGAGTACCGAGCGTTCTTTGTGATGGATAACGCTGACCAAGCCGAGCACCGCTGTGGCCGCAGCAGGGGCTATGACTGCCTGACCGAACCCGTACCAGACCCAGTTGAAGAACGGATACTCCATCATCGGCCCGAGCGTGATCCACGCGATAAGGGTCGCTACGACGGTGATGGCAGCGAAGAGCAGGCTCCAGCGCCCGGACGCTGAGCGGGGTGTAATTGTGATGGACATTTCTTCTGCCTAGGGGTGTGGTGTAAACAGGCTGATGAAAAATGCAAGGTAGAAGTACGCCAGCTGCGCCGGCCCGGCGACCAGTGCGACGACCGAAAGCACTGAGCGCTCCCGGTAACTGAACATGGCCGCCAGTGCCAGCGCTGGTCCGGACATCGCTATTGCCGGGCTCAGGGCAGCCCATGGGCTGTACTGAAGAACCTCACCGACTCCAAGAAAGGCCGCGGCCCACCATCCGAGGGATGTCGTGGGCAGGAACCGTGTCACTGCTCCTTCAGCCCGGAATCCCGCGAGAATACCCAGCACCGCCGCCGCAGTAAGAGCAATGGTCCCGGCGAAGATGAACACGTCGGGGGTCACGGGCATCTGTGTGCCCGGTGAGAAAACTACCGAGGCGGCAGCCATGATCGCGGCCGAAAGAACAAGGAAAGCAAGCGCGCAGTAGCCGAGCGCCGTGCGGATAAAGCGGTGCTTTCGCGCCTCGGCCGCGATCGCTGAGACGATGCTGAGAACAAAGGCACCGACGGCGACAGTAGCCCAAATGGCCGGCCCGGCGGGCGGAGGCCCCGACGGGAGAAAACAGGCCGTGAGGGCCACAATGAACAGCCCCACAGCCGTCCGGAAACGGGAGATACGCGGCACGGCACGCCCGGCTGCGTACGGGGACTGAAGCGGAACTGCCATCGGAGGCTCCAAATGTGGTGGAAATTCACCCTAAGAGGCGAACCGTGGGATGGGAAAACATTGCAGTGGACAATAAGGCCTTGTGCAGCCACATCACTGGTCGACTTCCTGCCGCCGCCTCTGAGGCTCATCGCGTCCTTAATAGAATGATTGGCTCGGCAACCAGCCCGGGATAGGGCTCAAAGACCTACCATCCCGGCAGGGTACTTCGCCGCATGATCGACGCCGATGCGGTGGGCCCGGACGCCAGTTTCATTGAGGACACCCTGGAACTGAGCCTGCTGGCCCCGGGACCTGTCACCGGCCCGTGGACCGGCCCTTGAAGGACTACGAAATTGACCGGCTGTAGCCGGCAGAGCACTTGCCCAGGAGGCGCCCTTCAGGGTTGCCACACCACTGCGCTAATGTACTCTTCCGGCGAGAGGGGGCACCTCTGAGCCGCTCATGAAATGGAGCAAACCCCCATCCGCCGGAGCAAAGTCCGGAGGTCCACCAGACTGTCTCCCATGGTTCCGGCCCCAGCTCCCTGCAGCGCTGGTGCTGCCAACCCGGCCATCCGAGGTGATCCGGTTACTGGCGTTTCACTGCAGCGACAAACTCCTGGGCTATCTGCGTCATCACGCTGAGAGCTTCCTCCCCACCGATCGCCATCCCCGTGTTGGATCCCATGTCGAGAGATACCGTTCCGGAAAGGACCCTGAGACCCACAGCCATGTTGTTCCCGTCGATGGATTCCTTGGTCACGTATGACTTCTCCCCGATGTCCGGGCCCGGAAGAACTTCGATGGTGACCTTCTGGGGTCCAGTAGCTCCGGACAGCGTCTGGTCAAACAAGGCGCAGTGAACCATCAGCTCCTGGCTGTAATCAAAGTCGGCTCTCATGAGAACCTCCCGGGGGCCGCTTCTGACATCGAAGAGGATCATTCCGACTCCATGGTCGCCGGCGTTGAACACCTCCCCAAGGGCAAAGCCCATGGAGGGGTCCAACTGTGCCTCGTGCTGCCACGACCTGTGGAACACGTTACATTCTGCTGGTTCGGTGGCACCCAGCAGGGCGACGCCGACACAGACGCCGGTGGCTGGGTCATCAACGCGTACGACTTGCGTGCCATGGCCGTGTCCTCAGCTCTTCCGCCGTGTGGCTCAAGGACTTTACTGCTGATGGCCATGAGTTCCTGGTCCGTGAAGACCCTGGGCGACGCCGTGGAGGGCTCCGCCGCGGGGGCCGTGCTTGATGCATCTGCACGCGTGGTACTGCTGCCGTTCTGTGAAGGCGTGTCAGCTGGCTGGCCGGACCCGCATCCGGTGAGGATTAACAGTGCAGCGAACAACATTCCGGCTCTTCTGAACCGACCGGCGCACCTGAGCTTTTGCACGGAGCTGGCTTCTCTGGCCATCCGGATCCCCTCCTGCGTGTACAGCTGTGGAGTTTGTTGGCGCAGCGCGCACAGGCTGGCCTAGAAGTCGATGCCCTTGACCAGGGTGACGAACTGTTCCTTGACCTGCTCTTCGCTGGGCCCCTCCGGTGAGATCAGGATCTGTGCGGTGAAGATTGCCATGTTCTGCCCACGGGCGACCATGAGGGACAAGATTGTGACCGGAACATCGCTCGGGGGCCTAAGGGACTTCGGTCCGCCCGGTTCCGAGCGGATGATGAGAGTTGCCTTGTCGCCAACGCCCTGGATGATTTGGCCATCCGGCGGCAACGGCCCCGGGAGCGCAGCCGCACCTCCCTGATGCAGTTCGATGGCGAACACGAGCGAGTCCGGACCAGGCGTGCCCAACGCGCCAAAGCGGTACCGGCAGTTGCCCTCCCCCGGGAGAACCTGCGCTTGGGTGGTGGCACCGAAGGCCTGCTTGAGAGCATCAGCGCTGACCAGGGCGCATACAGGGCTGTTTGTGGACGTCTGCGGACCGACAGATGGCGCCGGCGGAACACGAAGTTCAGTGCCGTTGCCCCACCCGGCCTCGACAACTGCCTGGGCCAGGGCGCGTGCCGACACGTTGCCGTCCGGTACCGGGGTTCCTGCTGCAATGGGTGGCATGGCCACGATGCGCAGGTCAAGGGACTCGCTGCCCCGGACGGCCTTGAGCACGGTGTTTGCCGATGCGCCTCCGGGCTCGCCGCGGAACCACCCCGTCCACTGCATGCAGGCGAAGTCCCCGATGCCATCCACCACAGAGCAGTCGGGGGCCTTTTTCGCGTCGGTGACGTCGGCGGCCGATGCAGGCGAGATGAGCGAGACGGAGAGCGCAAGGACCTTCTCGTACTTGCTCATGTAGCTGCACAGATAGGCCGGACTTCCCGCCGGTTTCCCGTTTTGCCCCATCTGGACCAGCCCGGGATCGACCTTGGCAGCGATGGCAGGAGTGATCAGGTCGCAGGCCGGGTTCCCTGATCCGGCTGGCTTGGCCTGGGTAGGCGACGAGGGGCTGCCACCCTGTGCGCATCCGGCCAGTCCGAATACCAGTGCGGCCAAGACCACTGGCAATGTCCAGGGAGCGCGGACTCCGGGAGCACGCATGGTTTCCTCCGGCCTCTGACTGCCGTCCCGAACGGGAAAGTCGCTGATGGGGCGACACTACGGACTCCCGCGAATGGCCGCCAGAGGCCAAGGACCCTGCAGTCAGTGCGGCAGCAGGCCGCCCACAGTCACCCGCTCAGCTGGGGACCACACCGCCGTGAACCGTGGCCGACCTGCCAACGATCACCGCAAGGACCCCAAGGCCCGCGTGCGCTGCCAGGACCGCGGGAAGGGAGCTGATCTGCGCCGGAGGGCACTGTGGAAGGGCCGCCTCCAGCCGCACCGCCAGGCTCTCCGCTTCCTCAGGATTGCCGAAGTAATGGACGGCCAAGACCACGGAGTCGCCGGGATGCGCCTCCGCTTCCGCCACCACGATTTCCTCAAGCCGGGCCACAGCCCTGGCACCTGATCGCACTTTTTCCAGCGGAACTATCCTGCCGCCGTCGACCGCCAGGATTGGTTTGATGGCAAGCATGGTCCCCAGGAGCGACGCGGCCGCCCCGATCCGCCCGCCGCGGCGCAACTGCTCAAGGGTGGGCACGTAGAAGAAGACCTTGGTACGTGCTGCCTGGGCCGCTGCCGCAGCGGCCACCGCGGACCGGTCACCGCCGGCTGACGCTGCTTCCAATGCTGCCTGTACAGCCATGCCCTGCGCCATGCCAACGGTTTCCGTGTCCACCACGTCCACGGGAATACCCACCCTGGCCGCAGCCAGGCGCGCAGCGTCCGCGGTGCCGGAAAGTCCGCCCGAGATGTGGACCGAAACGATCCCTTCGTATCCCCGGAGTTCAGCGGCCCGGTAGGCCTGCTCGAACTGCCCCGGCGACGGCCTGGACGTCTTGACCGCCGTCCCCGCGGCCAGGGCCACCGCGATGGTCTCCAGGATGTCGTCTTCGCCCTCACCGTAGATTTCAGCGCCGACCATGACGGGCATCGGAGTCACCGTCAGGATCCCGTCCCGCGGCAGTCCGGCAACGTAGTCCGCCGGCAGGGCAGCAGCCGAGTCCGTGACGACGGCGGTGCGGGCGACAGGGCTGCCACCCGGACGCCGTGTTCCCGGCCGGGCCGCAGGACGGAGGCCCGACAGCCGGGCACGGACCCAAGGCCAGGCGGCGGCGTTACTGTCGGGCAAGGGGCCTCCTGGAGACGCTGTCCGGCTCAACCAGCACCGGCCGCCGGAAAGTTTCCGGCGGCCGGTGCATCACTGCGGGTGCAGCAACTATGCCGGAACGATGTTGACCAGCTTAGGCGCACGGACGATCACCGTGCGGATGCCCCGGCCGTCCATGGCGCGCTGGACGTTCTCCGACGCCAGTGCCAGTTCGCGCAGCTGGTCTTCGGAGACGTCCGGGGACACCTCCAGCCGGTCGCGGACCTTGCCCTGGACCTGGACGACGGCGGTGACCGTGTCCTGGACCAGCAGGGCGGGGTCGTGGGACGGCCAGCCGGCGTTGGCAACCGATGCCGGGTGGCCCAGCAGGTTCCACATGTCCTCGGCGGTGTACGGCGCGAACAGGCTGAGGATTACGGCAACCGCCTCTGCGGCTTCGCGGACTGCGGGATCCGCTGCGCCCGCACCGGAGTCGATCGCCTTGCGGGTGGCGTTGACCAGCTCCATGAGTTTGGCCACCACCACGTTGAACTTGTTGGCGTCCAGCAGTTCGGCGGCATCGGCGATGGTGCGGTGCGTTACCGAACGCAGCCCGCGGTCTCCGGTTGCGGCGTCCACACCGGCATCACTGGTGACGTCCTGCGCCAGGCGCCAGGCCCTGGCCAGGAACTTGGCGGAACCGGACGGCGACACGTCGGCCCAGTCCACGTCGTCCTCGGGCGGGGACGCGAACACCATGGTCAGGCGGACAGCGTCCACGCCGTACTTGTCCAGCTGCTCGCCGAGGTCAACGCCGTTGCCCAGGGATTTGCTCATGGCCTTGCCGCCGTTGAGCACCTGGCCCTGGTTCAGCAGCGCGCTGAATGGTTCGTCGGCATCGATCATGCCGAGGTCGTGGATGACCTTGGTGAAGAAGCGGGCGTAGAGCAGGTGGAGGATGGCGTGCTCCACGCCGCCCACGTACTGGCCCACCGGCATCCAGTCATTGATCTTCTGCGGATCGAAGGGCCCCTCGGTGTAATGCGGCGACACGAAGCGCAGGAAGTACCAGGATGAGTCCACGAACGTGTCCATGGTGTCGGTGTCCCGTCTCGCGGGCCCGTGGCAGGTGGGGCATTCCACGTTGACCCAGGACTCCGCCGCAGCCAGCGGCGAGGTGCCCTTCGGTGCCAGGTCCTCACCGCGGAGGTCCGCGGGCAGGGTAACCGGCAGCTGCTCATCGGGGACGGGGACTTCACCGCAGGACGGGCAGTGGATGATGGGGATGGGGGTGCCCCAGAAGCGCTGGCGGCTCAGCAGCCAGTCCCGGAGCCGGAAGTTCACGAACTTCTCGCCGGTACCCTGCTGTTCCAGCATGGCAATGGCGGCAGGGATGGCCTCAGCCTTGGGCAGGCCGTCCAGCTCGCCGGAGTTGATCAGGGTGCCCTCGCCCGCTGTCGCGGTGCCGGACACAGCCGGATCCTCCTCGCCGGTGTCCAGGACCGCGCGGACCGGCAGGTCGAAGGTCCTGGCGAAGTCGAGGTCGCGCTGGTCGTGGGCCGGGACGGCCATGATGGCGCCCGTGCCGTAGTCCGCCAGGACGTAGTCGGCGGCCCATACGGGCAGCTTCTCCCCGTTCAGCGGGTTGATGGCGTAGCGGCCGGTGAAAACGCCGGTCTTCTCGCGTTCCGTGGACTGGCGTTCGATCTCGGAGAGTGCCTTGACCCGTTCGCGGTATTCGTCCAGGGCGGCAGCGTGCTCGTCCGTGACAAGTTCGACGGCGAGTGGCGCGTCGGCGGCGACCACAAAGAAGGTTGCGCCGTAGAGAGTGTCCGGGCGCGTGGTGAACACCGTGACGTCCTTGGCGGGCCTGCCGCCGTCGGCCTCGATCACGAAGTTGACGTGCGCACCCTCGGACCGGCCGATCCAGTTCTTCTGCATGGCCAGGACACGTTCGGGCCAGTGGCCACGGAGCTCGTCCATGTCGTCCAGCAGCCGGTCCGCGTAGTCGGTGATCTTGAAGTACCACTGGTTCAGGGACTTCTTGGTGACGGTGGTGCCGCAGCGCTCGCAGGCGCCATTGACGACCTGCTCGTTGGCCAGGACGGTCTGGTCCTTGGGGCACCAGTTGACCGGGGAGTTCTTCCGGTAAGCAAGGCCGCGCTCATAGAAGCGCTTGAACAGCCACTGCGTCCAGCGGTAGTACTCGGGATCAGAGGTGTGCAGGCGGCGCGACCAGTCGGCGGAGATGGCGTACCGCTTGAAGGAGGCCGCCTGGGTGTCGATGTTGGCGTACGTCCACTCGCTGGGGTGGGCGTTGCGCTTGATGGCGGCGTTCTCCGCGGGCAGGCCAAAGGAGTCCCAGCCGATGGGATGCAGGACGTCGTAGCCCTTCTGCCGCAGGTAGCGGGCCACCACGTCGCCCATGGCGAACGCCTCGGCGTGGCCCATGTGCAGGTCGCCGGACGGGTACGGGAACATGTCAAGCACGTAGCGGCGCTCCCGCGACCCATCATCCACCGGGGTGAAGACCTTGAGGTCATCCCACACCTGGGGCCATTTGGCCTCCATGGCGGCGAAACTGTAGGTGCCCTCTTCAGGCTCCGCCGATACTGTTGTTGTTCCGGTCTCTGTCTCCGGCTGAACGCCCACTGCTGCCCTCTTCTGTTCTGTTACGGCATCTGTGCTGCCATAACGGCCTGATCCTCCTGCTGCCGGCCCGGCGTCATGCCCCGGACACACAAAAGCCCCTCTCCATGGAGGGGCTGCCGCTCAGCTGTCCGATTATCGGAGCCGGCGGCTAACTAAGCAGAAGGATCGCACGCATGGATCTACTTTAGCGCACCGGCACGTCCCCCGCCTCAGCCAGGCTGAACGGCCCGTTGCATTGGCCGGGGCAAGCGCGCATGATCGTCCCACAACGTTGGGAGGCGGCACACCATGTCAGAAGCAACCACCGCCGGCCCTGCTGAAGGACAGCCCCTCTCCCTCTGGCTGGCAACCGCCGGCTCCACTGACTTTCCGGGCCTGCGCGGCACCGTGGAAGTGGACGTGGCAGTCATCGGTGGAGGCATCGCCGGGCTGACCGCAGCGCTGGCCCTGAAACGTTCGGGCCGCTCGGTGGCAGTCCTGGAAGCCGGCCGGATCGGCACCGGCGTCACTGGCCACACCACCGGCAAGGTGACGTCCCTGCACCGCCTCGCCTACACGGATCTGCAGCGGAGTCATGGCGTTGCAGCGGCCAGGAGCTACGGATTGGCGAACCAGGCGGCCGTGGAATACATCGGTGCGGTGGTGGACGCTGAGAACATTTCCTGCGGTTTCCGCCGGGTCGCCAACTACACCTTTGCTGCAGGCCATGATGCGCTGCCGCAGGTGCGGGCAGAAGCCGGGCTTGCGGCAGACCTCGGCCTTCCGTCAACGTTCACCGCCGACGTTCCCCTGCCGTTTCCCGTGGCCGGTGCCGTACGGTTTGACGGCCAGGCCCAGATCCATGGCGTCCAGTACCTCCAGGGGCTCGCCGGACGGGTGGACGGGGACGGCAGCTGCGTCTTCGAACGCACCCGCGCAATGGAGCTGCGCGAGGGCAGTCCCGTCACGGTGGCCGCCGCCGACGGAACCGTGCTCGCCCGGGATGCGATTGTGGCCACGAACGTTCCCTTCGCCGACCACGGCCGGTTCGAAGCACTCTGCCAGCCGCACCGCTCCTACATCGTCGCCGCGCCGATCGGCACCCCTCCCCTGGACGCCACCTTCATCAGCGCGGATGAGCCCATGCGTTCGCTGCTGACGGTCCGCCTCAACGCGGTGACGTACCTGCTGACGGGCGGCGAGGGCCATCCCGCGGGCGCGCACGTAGACCCGGCACCGCGCCATGCCAGCCTGGCCCGTTATGCGCGCCTCCAGTTCGGGGCCGGCGGCGCGGCTTACCGTTGGTCCACCCAGGACGCGCTGCCTCTCGACGGTCTGCCCTATGCGGGGCCGCTGAACCCGGACAGCCGGCACGCGTTCGTCATCACGGGCCTGCGCAAATGGGGCCTGACGAACGGTACGGCAGCGGCGCTGATGCTGGCGGATCTGCTCAACGGCACGCCCAATGAGTGGGCGGCCCTGTTTGACAGCAACCGTGCGACGTCGCGGACCACCACGGCGGCAGCGCCACCAGCAGCGCACGGGGACACCGTTCCCGGGGAAGGGACCACACAGCGGGCAGCGGACCTTGTTCCGGGCGACGGCACTGTCATTGAAACGGACGGGACCAGCACGGCGTGCTACCGGGATCCTGCGGGACAGATCCACGCGGTGTCCGCGATCTGCACCCATCTTGGCTGCACTGTCGGGTTCAACCGGGAGGACCGCACGTGGGACTGCCCCTGCCATGGCTCCCGGTTCGATGTGGACGGCAAAGTCATCCAGGGGCCGGCAACCGAGGATCTCCCTGTGCGCCCTGCGCCGTGACGTGCCCGCGCGCTGCCGCCCGCACCCTGCCTGGCGCAAATCCAGGAATGGTCCGCCGGACATGGCAGGGGCCGCCCTGCATGGAAAGGCAGGGCGGCCCCAAAGGTGTGAAGGACGCTACCTGACGTCCTCGTCCACCCACTCCATGGACTTGGTGACCGCCTTCTTCCACAGCCGCATCTGGCGTTCCTGCTCAGCCTTCTCCATCTGCGGCTCCCAGCGCTTGTCCTCGGACCAGTTGGCCGAGCACTCGCCCAGGTCCTTCCAGAACCCAACCGCCAGGCCTGCCGCGTAGGCAGCCCCCAGCGCCGTGGTCTCAATGACCTTGGGACGGATGACCGGGACGCCAAGGATGTCCGCCTGGAACTGCATCAGGGCGTCATTGGCAACCATGCCGCCGTCGACCTTCAGCTCGCTCAGCGGCACGCCGGAGTCCGCGTTGACCGCGTCCAGCACCTCGCGGGTCTGGAACGCGGTGGCTTCCAGCGCTGCCCGGGCGATGTGGTTCTTGTTGACGAACCGGGTCAGGCCCACAATCGCACCGCGGGCATCGGAGCGCCAGTACGGGGCGAACAGGCCGGAGAACGCCGGGACGATGTACACGCCGCCGTTGTCCTTGACCGACGCGGCAAGGGTTTCCACCTCGGGGGCGCTGCTGATCATGCCCAGGTTGTCACGCAGCCACTGGACCAGTGAACCGGTGACGGCGATGGACCCTTCCAGGGCATAGTGCGGTTTGGCGTCGCCCAGCTTGTAGCCCACCGTGGTGAGGAGCCCGTTCTTCGAGTGCACGATTTCCTCGCCCGTGTTGAAGATCAGGAAGCAGCCGGTGCCATAGGTGTTCTTCGCTTCGCCGGCGTCAAAAGCGGCCTGGCCGAAGGTTGCGGCCTGCTGGTCTCCCAGGATGCCCGAAACCGGCGTTTCGCGGAGCAGCTGGGAGCTGTGGACGGTGCCGTACACCTCGGAGGAGGACTTGATCTCCGGCATCATGCTGCGCGGCACGCCAAAGATGCCGAGGATCTCGTCGTCCCACTGCAGGGTTTCAAGATCCATGAACAGGGTGCGGGACGCGTTGGTGACGTCGGTGACGTGCACGCCGCCGTCGACGCCGCCGGTCAGGTTCCACAGGACCCAGGCGTCGGTGTTGCCGAAGACCAGGTCCCCGGCCTCTGCCTTTTCCCTGGCGCCGTCAACGTTGTCCAGGATCCACTTGATCTTGGTGCCGGAGAAGTAGGTTGCCAGCGGCAGGCCCACCTTCTGTTTGAAGCGGTCGGCTCCGCCGTCCTTGGCCAGCTGGTCCACGATGTCCTGGGTGCGCGTGTCCTGCCACACGATGGCGTTGTAGACCGGCTTGCCCGTGGTCTTGTCCCACACCACGGCGGTTTCGCGCTGGTTGGTGATGCCGACGGCGGCAATATCGTGCCGCGTCAGGTTCGCCTTTGAGAGGGCCGAGCCGATGACCTCGCGGGTGTTGTTCCAGATCTCCGCAGCATCGTGTTCCACCCAGCCGGCCTGGGGGAAGATCTGTTCGTGTTCCATCTGGCCGGAAGAGACGATGGCGCCGCTGTGGTCGAAGATGATGGCGCGGGTGCTGGTGGTGCCCTGGTCAATGGCGATTACGTACTGGTTCATAATGACGTCCTTGTCTTGTTGTTCGAACTGGGTGCCGGGGGTTTAGGAAGCGGCGGTGACGATGATCGGGGCGATCCGGGCAACAACTCCGGCCAGGGCGCCGCCGACAAGCGGACCCACCACCGGAATCCAGGAGTAGCTCCAGTCACTGGAGCCCTTGCCCTTGATCGGGAGCACTGCGTGGGCGATGCGGGGTCCGAGGTCGCGGGCGGGGTTGATGGCGTAGCCGGTGGGCCCGCCAAGGGAGACACCGATGCCGACCACGAGCAGCGCGACGGCGAGTGGGCCGAGCCCCGAGGGGGTACCACCGAGGGTGAGGATGACGAAGACCAGGACAAAAGTGCCGATGATCTCGGTGATCAGGTTCCATGGGGTGGACCGGATGGCAGGGCCGGTGGAAAAGGTCCCGAGCTTGCCGGCAGGCTCCGGCTCGTCATCGAAGTGCTGTTTGTAGGCCAGCCAGCAGACCACGGCGCCGAGGAACGCGCCCAGCAGCTCGCCTCCGAAGTAGGTCAGGGTGGAGGCGAAGTCGACGGCGACTCCCGGAGCGTATTCGGGCTTGCCGTTGAGCAGCAGGCCGAGGGTGACGGCCGGGTTGAGGTGCGCGCCCGACTTGGCGGCGACGAAGACACCCGCGAAGACGGCGATTCCCCACCCCCATGTGACCATCAGGAAACCGCCGTTGTTGCCTTTTGTCCCCCGCAAAGCCACGTTGGCAACGACGCCGCAACCCAACAGGGTCAGCATGCCCGTGCCAAAGACTTCGGAGAGGAAGACTATTCCTAGAGACATCTTTGACTCCTTCTTTGTTTAGTTGTCGGTCCTCCGCGGGTGAAGGACCGTGGGGCCGGGACGCTGGCGCGCCCCGGCCGGCTGCCTGGCCTTAAGAGACCAGGCTGTGCGTTTCCACGCGGTGGAAACGCTGCAGCACGTCCTGGGCGTGCTTGATCTCTGCGGCACGGGCTGCCGCGTCCCACTTGAGCGGCACCGACAGCACCTCCGCCACTTCGTTGAGGAGTTCTCCGGTCACGAGCCCCCGGAAGGCCAGTGAGGTACGCCGGATGAGGACATCCACGAGGTGCCCCACCTGCTCGTTTGCCGCCATGAATTCCAACTCGCGGACGCTGAGCTCCCGGGTGGACCGCAGCGCCTGGTCAGGTTCGGCGTCGAGGTATTCGATCACGGCTTCGGCCCGGGTCCCGTAGCGGGTCAGCAGGCCGGCCGTTCGGTCTGCGTCGCGGCCGTCGGCCATGTGGGCCTTGATCCACTTCTGCACGCCTGCCTCGTCGGCAGGGAAGCCGGCGCCGCCGCCGATGGGGAGCTGCGCCGTCGAAAGCTTCCGCTGCACGCCGAGCTCGGTGAGGACCTCGTTGGTCAGGTGCTCTGAGAGGGCGCGGAAGGTGGTCCACTTGCCGCCCACCAGGCTCAGCACGAGTGCCCCGGTTCCGTTTGTTCCGGAAGCGCGGCGTTCGATGCGGTAGTCGCGGGAGACGAAGCCCGGCTGGGTGGCGTCATGGCTCGGCAGGGGGCGCACACCCGAGAACGTGTAGACGATGTCGTCAGGCGTGACGTCAATGGACGGGAACACGTGGCCGATGAGGTCGAAGAAGTACTGGATTTCCTCGTCGGTGCAGATGGCGTCTTCCGACATGTCCGCGTCGACGTCCGTGGTGCCCACCAGCACCCGGTCACCCATGGGGTAGATGAGGACAATCCGGCCGTCGGTGTGCTCGAAGAAGATCTCCCGGCCGCGGCAGGCGGCGAGGAGGCCCGGGTGGTCCAGCACGATGTGGGAGCCCTTGGTGCCGCCCATGAAGGCCGACGCCGCGCCCATGGCCTCATTGGTCAGGTCCACCCACGCCCCGGTGGTGTTCACGATGATGTCAGCCGTGAAATCGAACTCTTCCCCGGTGAGTTCATCGCGGAGCCGGACGGTGCTCCCCCGGCCGGTCCCCGGGTTGGGGGTGGAAGACATGGACTGCAGCGAGAGGTAGTTGCTGGCGCGGGCCGTGTCACCCTGCGCGCTGGTGCCCGTCACGTTGCTTGCGCGGCCGGCCTTTTCGCCGTCCTGGAGGACGTCGAGGGTCAGCCGTTCAGGGTTGTGCACCGAGGCGTCGAAGTAGGTTGCGGTGTATTTGACGTCCGGCCGAAGGGCGGGAAGTTCCTGGAGGGCTGCCTTGTGGGTGCGGAACTGATGCCGGGGCACCGTGCCGCCGTCCCGGGAAAACGAATCGTAAAGGCTGAGGCCCGCCTTGATGAGGAACGCACCGCGCTCCTTGGGCTTGCCCTGCTGCTTGTGGGTGAGGAAGCGCAGCGGCGCGGAGAGGATACCGGAGAAGGTGCTGAAGATCGGGATGGTCGTCTGCAGCGGCTTGACGTAGTGCGGGGCGATCTTCAGCAGCCGGTTGCGCTCCACCACGGATTCCCGGACCAGGCGGAACTCGCCGTTTTCGAGGTACCGGATGCCACCGTGGATCATGTGCGAAGACGCGCCGCTTGCGCCCTGGCAGTAGTCGCCGCGCTCCACCAGTGCAACGTCGACGCCCTGCAGTGCCAGATCGCGGAACGTGCCCACTCCGTTGATGCCGCCGCCCACCACCAGCACTTTTGCGTGCGGGCGGCGCCGCAGGCTGTGGACCGATGCGCGTTCGGCCCCTGGCCGGGGCGCAGTAACAGACGGTTGAACAGTTGAATCCTTGGGTCCCAAAACGACTCCCTTGGGGCTTTGTGTGATGCGGCCACCGCTGGTTGGCGCCGCCGTTCTGCTCTATTGTTTGGAGAATTGGAAAATGGAGTCAAGGACTATGCACAAACGTGCAGAACGGAAGTGAGATGGCACTTTCCCGGGACCAGGATGCCCTCCGAGCTGCACAAATGTACTATCTGCAGGACCTCACCATGGACGCCATTGCCCGCGAGCTGCGCACCTCCCGGTCCACCGTCTCGCGCCTCTTGTCCTCGGCGCGGGAGTCCGGCCTGGTGCAGATCCAGATCCGCAACCCGCTGGACACCGGGCCCGAACTTGAGGGCATGATCAGGCGCCGGTACAACCTGGATGTCCATGTGGTTCCCATCCTTGGGACGCTGAATGAAGCCGAGACCCTGGACCGGGTGGCCATGCAGGCAGCGCGGACCATCGGGCCCCTGGTGGACTCCAACGCGATCATCGGTGTGGCTTGGGGATCTACGCTCAGCGCGGTGAGCCGGCACCTCACCCGGAAGATCACCCACGACAGCGTGATCGTCCAGCTCAACGGTGCCGGGAACATGCACACCACGGGCATTACCTACGCGAGCGACATCATGCGCCGGTTCGGGAGCGCGTACGGGGCGCGGGTGGAGCAATTCCCCGTCCCGGCGTTCTTCGACCACGCCGACACCAAGACGGCCATGTGGAATGAGCGCAGCGTGCAGCGCGTCCTGGAACTGCAGGCCAAGATGAGCATCGCCATATTCGGCGTCGGATCCGTGCACGCCGACTATCCCAGCCACGTCTACGCGGGCGGGTACCTCGACGAGGACGACCTCAATGCCCTGGCCAACTCAGACGTGGTGGGCGACGTTGCCACCGTGTTCTTCCGGGCCGACGGGTCCTCTGACGGGATCGTCCTGAACGAGCGGTCCACCGGCCCTGCCCTCGCCCAGCTCCGGGAGGTGCGCCGAAGGATCTGCGTGGTGTCGGGAGTCTCGAAGATCAACGGCCTGCGCGGGGCACTGGCAGCACGGCTCGCCACGGACCTGATCCTCGACGAAGCCACCGCACGCCGGCTGGTGGATTACGAGGGCCTCACCAGCTGAAGTGGGTAGAGTCGTTGCCATGAGAACCTCACCCCGGCTCAGCCTGAATAACGGTGTGCTGATAGACCAGCTCGGCTTTGGGCTGTACAAGGTGCCGGCAGCAGACGCGGAAGGGCTGGTGGCAACCGCGCTCGCCGCCGGCTACCGGCACTTCGACACCGCCGCCATGTACGGCAACGAAACCGGCGTGGCACGCGGCATCAGTTCCCAGCTGGATGCAGGGACCGGCAGCGGCGGCTCAGGCGAACTCTTTCCGTCCCTGACGCGTGAAGACGTGTTCATCACCACAAAGGTGTGGAATGACCACCACGGCTACGATGCGACGCTGCGCGCCTTCGACGATTCCATGGTCAACCTTGGCCTGGACTATGTGGACATGTACCTCATCCACTGGCCGTGCCCCCGCCGGGGCCTGTTCCCCGAGACCTACCGTGCCCTGGAGACGCTCTACCGCGAGGGCAGGGTCCGTGCCATCGGCGTCAGCAACTTCCAGCCGGCACACCTTGACCGCCTGCTGCAAAGCGCCGAGGTGGTCCCCGCCGTCAACCAGATCGAGCTGCACCCATGGCTGCAGCAGGAGGAGCTGCGCAGCAAGCATGCGGAACTGGGCATTCGGACCGAAGCATGGAGCCCGCTGGGCCGCGGCCAGGTGCTGGCCGATCCCGTCATCCAGGCCTGCGCCGCCGAGCACGGCCGGACCCCCGCGCAGGTGATCCTCCGCTGGCACATGCAGCTGGGACATATCGCCATCCCCAAGGCCAGCTCCGAGGCCCGGATCCGGGAGAACCTCGATGTCTTCGGTTTCGAGCTCTCCGGGCGGGACCTGGTGGCCATTAAGGCACTGGACCGCGGGCAACGCACCGGGTCGCATCCGGACAACGTCAACTAGGCCTCCGCCATGGATACTGTGAACCCGGGGCCTTCCCCTGCGCCTGCGTACCTGAGTGCCGGCCTCGCCGACCGCACCACCCCCTCCACCGTGAGCCTCGACGGCAGCACAGTGGCTTTTTGGACCTATGAGCCCGTCGAGGAGACCCCGGAAACCCGCACCATCCTGGTGGTCCACGGGTTCCGCGGCGACCACCACGGACTCCTGCGCGTAGCCGACCAGCTTCCGGACATGCGCATCATCATGCCGGACCTTCCCGGCTTCGGCAGTTCGGACGCTTTTGCCCGCGGCCCCCACTCCGTGGAGCGCTACGGTCAGTTCATCACCGACTTCATGGCCAACCAGGGCCTGGGGCCGGACACCGTGCTCCTGGGACACTCGTTCGGGTCCATCGTGGCGTCCCACTTTGTGGCCAACAACCCGCAGGCCGTGCGCCCCCTGATCCTCATCAACCCCATCGCCGCTCCGGCTTTGGAGGGTCCAAAGGGCGTGATGACCCGGCTGGCCGTGTTGTACTACCAGCTCGCGGCACGGCTTCCCCGTGGCCCGGGACTCGCTCTGCTGCGCAATCCGCTGATCGTTCGGGTCATGAGCGAGACCATGGCCAAGACCCGCGACCGGGAGCTGCGGGCCTTCATCCACTACCAGCACCACGCCTACTTCAGTTCCTTTGCCGACCGGGACAGCCTCCTGGAGTCCTTCACCGCCTCCGTCAGCAACCATGTAGCGGAGGTTGCCGGTCAACTGGACCTGCCCGTGCTGCTGGTCGCCGGTGAAAAGGATGAAATCGCTACGCTCCCCAACCAGCACCGCCTCCTGGAGTTGCTACCGGACGGGGAGCTGAAGGTGATTCCCGGCGTCGGGCACCTGATCCACTACGAGACGCCTGAGCCGGCCGCCCGTTACATCCGCAGCTTCCTGAAGGACCATCCCGCGTGAAGATCGTCATTGATGCACGTTTCACCCGTACCGACCACCACGACGGCATCAGCCGCTACGGAGCCAGCCTGATTGCTGCCACGGCAAAGATCGCGGACGTCTCCATGCTGGTGTCCGACGAGCGGCAGCTTGCCCTGCTGCCGGACGTTCCCTACACGCTCATCAGCAGCCCGCTCTCGCCGCTGGAGCTGTTCGTTGCCCGGAAAGTCAACGCCACAGGGGCGGACGTGGTGGTCTGCCCCATGCAGACCATGGGCACCTGGGGCCGGAAGTACGGGCTGATCCTGACCCTGCACGACCTCATCTATTACGAGCACCCCGCTCCCCCGGGGTTTTTGCCGGCGCCGGTCCGGCTGCTGTGGCGTCTGTACCACAAGGCGTTCTGGCCGCAGCGCGTGCTCCTCAACCGGGCCGATACTGTGGCAACGATCAGCCAGACCACGGCGGCGCTGATGGCCAAATACCGGCTGACGCGCAGGCCCGTGCGCATCATCGCGAACGCACCGCAGCCGGCGCAGGAACCCCGTGACCCGGCCGCCGGCGCGGACAAATCGATCATCTACATGGGGTCGTTCATGCCGTACAAGAACGTGGAAACCATGGTGGCCGGCATGGCCGGGCTGCCCGGCTACACCCTGCACCTGCTCAGCCGGATCACGCCGCAGCGGCGGGCGGAACTCGAAGCCATCGTGCCTGCGGGCGCTTCGGTGCTGTTCCATAATGGCGTGACGGATGCTGAGTATGACGGGCTCCTGCGCAGGGCCACGGCCCTGGTGAGCCTGTCCAAAGCGGAGGGGTACGGTCTTCCGCTGGTGGAGGCGATGGCGGTGGGTACGCCCGTGATCGCCAGCGACATTCCCATCTTCCGCGAAGTCGGTGCAGACGCCGCGCTGTACGTGGATCCGGAGTCCCCCGGGCAGTTCGCGGACGCTGTGGGTCAGCTGCAGGACGATGGGCACTGGCAGGACATGTCCCGCCGTTCGATTGCGCGTGCGGCGGAGTTCAGCTGGGATGAGTCGGCGCGCCAGCTGGTGGATGCTGCGCATGAGGTCGTGGCGAAAAGGCGCCGGGCCTAGAGCACGTCGACACCATCGAGCCGCAGCTGCACGGGGTCCAGGGTCCGCTTCGCAGCCACGGCTGCCCGGGTGACCCGCAGGACGCGGACGACGGCGGCAGCCTGGCCGTACGGGAAGAACAACAGGGTCCGGACGTCCTCGGCCGGGCGCCTGCCGGAGGGCGGTGGGCTGAGCAGCAGCGGCGCAGGGCCCGCCGTACGCACCGTGATACCCGCGCCGGCCAGGTCCGCTTCCACCGCACCTGTGAAGTGTTCAACGGCGTCCCGCGGCCCTGTCACCGATGCGATGCGCACCGCCGGTGGAAGCTGGAGTTCCATCCGCAGGGACAGTTCACGATGGGCGTAGCCGGCCGGATCCCACCGCAGCAGCGCGCCCGTAGCAGCGGTGTCCGTAGCGGTGACCACCACCAGGCCTTTGTCCGGGGCAGGGCGCACCAGGGCGGCTGCGTTAAACCAGCGGCGAACGGTGTCCTCGCCCGCACGGAGGGTTTCGCGGCGCAGCAGGGAATCGCCGTCCAGCAGCAGTGCGGCGGCGTACCCGCCGTCTGCGACGGGTTCGGCCCCCACCGTTGCCACGACCAGGGCCTTCCCGGCACCCACGTTGGCCTTCACCTGGTCCCCTGAGGACGTGATGACCGTCGTCCCCGGAAACGCGCGGCCAAGCTCTTCGGCGGTCCGCAGGACGCCGGTGGCCCCTTTTCGAAGCCGCCGGCCACCGCAGTGGGAGCACTTCCAGTCTGGGGCGGGGGTGGAACACCAGCGGCATTGGGGCAAAACGGAGGAGCCGGCCAAAGCCAGGGGCCCTTGGCAGTGTGCGCACCGGGCGGGTTCACGGCACGTCTCACACACGAGGGAGGGTGCATAGCCCGCCCTGGCGACCTGGACCAGGACGGGGCCACGCTCCAGCCCCTCCTTGGCCGCCTGCCACGCGGCATGCGGCAGGCGGGCGATGGTGGCCAGCGGGTCCCGTCCCTGTTCGAAGCTGTCGGCAGTGCTGACGACGCGGGGAACCGACGCGCGGACAGCGGACCGCCCGGCCTCCACGGGTACGGCCCAGCCGGCCTCCACCAGCCGCTGGACTTCGGTGCTGCGTGCGTGCCCGGCAAGGAGGCAGGACGTACCCTCCTGTTCTGCCCGCAGGAGCAGGACCTCCCGGGCATGGGCGTAGGGTGCGCGCTGCTCGATGTGGAGGTCGTCGCCGTCGTCCCAGCAGGCAACCAGCCCCAGGTCCTGCACCGGGGCGAAGGCGGCCGAGCGCGTTCCGATGGCAATCCTGGCCCGGCCGGCCAGGAGGCGCAGGAAGTTCCGGTAGCGCGGTGTGGGACCGTCGTCGGCCGTGAGCCTGGCCACGGCCTCCTCCGGCACCAGGCCCTTCAGGGCATCTTCAAGGCGGTCCAGGTCCCGGTAGTCGGGCACCACCAGGAGCGCGCCCCGGCCTGAGGCATAAGCGGCAGCCGCGGCCTGCGCCAGCAGGGCCGGCCATCCGGTGGGACCGTACCCGTGCAGCGGATTGATGACGGCGCGGGGGGCTCCCCCTGCGGCCAGGTGCCTGAGGAAGGCAGCGCCGGTCCGGTACGGCGCCCACGATGAAACGCCGGGGGCACCGGGCAGGGCGGGGACGACTTCCGCTTCCCCGGTGTCCAGTGACGCTGGGTACTCCTTCTCCAGCCTGGCAACGCGGGGCGGCACTGCAAGGCGGAGGACGTCGCTGACGGTGCCGGCGTACCGCGCAGCGACGGCAGCGGCGAGAGCCTTGACGGCTGGCGTGAGGACCGGCACCGGGGACACCACTTTTGCCAGCGGCACCAGGGCGTGTCCGGCGTCCGACTCAGCGACCCGCTCAAGGAGGAATCCGTTGAGGTCCTGGCCGTTGAACTTGACCTTGACCCTGACACCTGGCTGGGCCGCCTGGTGCAGCTCAGCCGGGACCGCATAGTCAAAGGGCCGGTCCAGATGGGGCAGCGAAGACTCAACGAGGACCCGGGCCACCGGAAGGTGCCCTGCCACGGCAACGCCACTGGGCAGCGTGCGTGCCGGAAAGCCCTGCAGCAGGGACGGCTGCACGGAACTGTCAGCAACCACTGCGGTTACCTCCGTTCAGCTGCCGGGTTGGACAGGGACAGCAAAGCACGGGGCACTGACATTGGGCTTCCAGCCTGCGCCCATGGGCTTCCAGCCTGCGCCCATGGGACTCCGGCGGAAGCGCTGCTAGGCGTTGAAGAATGCCTTCAAATCGTCCACCCGGTCAAGGCGTTCCCATGTGAAGTCGGGATCGTCGCGGCCAAAGTGACCGTGGGCAGCGGTCTTGGCGTAGATGGGCCGTTTCAGGTCCAGGGCGTCGATGATGGCCCGCGGACGGAGATCGAAGATTTCCGCGATGGCTTCGCTGATCCGGGCGGGATCCACGGTCTCGGTGCCGAACGTCTCCACGTAGGTTCCCACGGGGCGGGCCTGGCCGATTGCGTAGGCGATCTGGATCTCGGCACGCTTGGCCAGCCCCGCGGCCACCACGTTCTTGGCGACCCAGCGCATGGCGTATGCGGCGGAGCGGTCCACCTTGGAAGGGTCCTTGCCGGAGAAGGCGCCGCCGCCGTGGCGGGCCATGCCGCCGTAGGTGTCGACGATGATCTTGCGGCCGGTGAGGCCGGCGTCTCCCACCGGCCCGCCGATGACGAATTCACCGGCAGGGTTGAGGATGTTCGCGGCGCGGGAGATGTCCAGGTTGGCGGCGGCGAGGACGGGCTCAATGACAATGGCGGCGAGGTCGGCGCGCAGCTGCTCAAGGCTTGCGCCCTCGGCGTGCTGGCTGGAGATCACCACGGTTTCAACGGATACCGGAACGTCTTTGTCGTAGCCCACGGTGACCTGGGTCTTGCCGTCCGGGCGGAGGTAGGCCAGCTGGCCCGTCTTCCGGACGTCGGTCAGGCGTTCGGAGAGCCGGTGGGCCAGCCAGATGGGCGTGGGCATGTAGGAAGGGGTCTCGTCGCTGGCGTACCCGAACATCAGGCCCTGGTCGCCCGCACCCTGGAGGTCATAGTCGTCCTCCTGGCGGCCTTCGCGGGCTTCCAGCGAGTTAAAGACGCCGCCGGCGATGTCATTCGACTGCTGGCCGATGGATACGGACACGCCGCAGCGGGCACCATCAAAACCGTTGGCTGATGAGTCGTAGCCGATGCCGAGGATGGTCTCGCGAACGATCTGCGGGATTTCGACGTAGGCGTCGGTGGTGACTTCGCCTGCCACGTGCACCAGACCGGTGGTCGCCATGGTCTCCACGGCTACACGGGATTCGGGGTCTGCGGCCAGGAGCGCGTCCAGGATGGCGTCGCTGATCTGGTCACAGATCTTGTCCGGGTGGCCTTCGGTAACCGACTCGGACGTGAAGAGCCGGAGCGCGGAGGGCGTGGCCCCATGGGACTGGGGAAGGTGCAGCGGTAAAGTCACTCAACTACCTTACTGGTTGGAGCACGCCGGCCCTGCGGGAGATGTCTTCCCGCGAAGCAAACGTGGTGCGGAACACTCAGGTCCGGGGCGAAACCCGGTTCAGTTCAAAGCTGATGCGGGTAATGATGGCTTCGGCAACCTCAGTCTTGGTTCCCGACGCTTCCTGTGGTTCGGAGCCGGAGCGGGAGAGGATGACCACCGAGTTGGAGTCCTGCCCGAAGACCTTATCCGTCCCCACGTGGTTGACCACCAGCAGGTCGCAGCCCTTCCGCTGGAGTTTTGCCTCCGCATACTCCAGGACGTCGCCCTGGCTGTCCCCGGTCTCCGCGGCGAAACCGACGATGAGTTGCCCGGAAGCCGAATCCCCGGCATTGCGCTGTTCCACGAGCTCCTGCAGGATGTCCGGGTTTCGGACCAGGGTGATGACGGGGTCTGCTGTATCGTCCCGCTTTTTGATTTTGGTGTCAGAGACATCGGCCGGGCGGAAGTCGGCCACGGCGGCGGACATAATGACGACGTCGGACTCCGCTGCGGCGTCCAGTGCAGCTTCCCGGAGTTGCAGGGCGGTCTCCACGCGGACCACCTCCACCCCGGCCGGTGGCGCAACATCCATGTGTGCGGCCAGTAACCGCACGGTGGCGCCGGCGTTCCGGGCAGCGACTGCCAGCGCCACGCCCTGCTTGCCGGAAGACCGGTTGCCCAGGAACCGTACGGGGTCCAGCGGTTCGCGGGTGCCGCCGGCGCTGACGGTTACGGTGCGGCCCGCAAGCGGAAGCTGGTAATCGGACCGTCCCTGGACCAGCGCCATGGCTGCGTCGAAGATCACCTGCGGTTCCGGGAGCCGGCCGGGGCCTGAGTCTGCGCCGGTCAACCTGCCGGAGGCCGGCTCCAGGACGGCGGCGCCGCGGCCGCGGAGCGTTTCGACGTTGGCGCGGGTTGCGGCGTGCTGCCACATTTCGGTGTGCATTGCGGGGGCGAACAGCACGGGGCCGTGCGCCATCAGCAACGTGTTGGTCAGCAGGTCCCCGGCCTGGCCGGTTGCAGCTTTTGCCAGGAGGTCCGCCGTGGCCGGTGCCACGACCACCAGGTCTGCCTCATGGCCCAGGCGGACGTGGTTGACCAGGTGCACGTCATCGAAGACGCTGTTGCTGACCGGGTTTCCGGACAGCGCCTCCCAGGTGGCGGTGCCGATGAAGCGGGTGGACGCCTCCGTGGGGATCACCGTGACGTCATGGCCGGCTTCAGTAAAAAGCCGGAGGAGCGATGCCACCTTGTAGGCGGCAATCCCTCCCCCGACTCCGAGGACTATGCGCACGTGATCTCCGTCAACAGCAAGTCAGTTCAGCGGCAGGATTACTCTGCGGCTTCGATCGGCGTGGAAACCAGCTTGCCTTCGTTGATTTCGCGCAGTGCGATGGAGAGCGACTTTTCGTTCAGCTTGGTGTCAACCAGGGGGCCGACGTACTCGAAGAGGCCCTCGTGCAGCTGGGCGTAGTAGGCGTTGATCTGACGAGCGCGCTTGGCACCGAAGATCACCAGGCCGTACTTGGAGTCGGCTGCTTCGAGCAGCGAGTCGATCGGCGGGTTGATGATGCCTTCAAGGTTCGTGGACACGAATTCTCCAAATTCCTAGCGGGCTGACGGTTCCGGCAGGTGTGGATGCGGTGTCAGCCCCATGAGTGAAACAAGCTCGTCCGCTGCCCGGCGGACGTCGTCATTGATGACGGTGTGGTCGAACTCCGGTTCAGCAGCAAGTTCCAGTTTAGCGGTTTCCAGGCGCCGCTGCTGTTCTTCGGGGGTTTCTGTGCCGCGGCCCACCAGCCGGCGCACCATCTCGTCCCACGTTGGCGGGGCGAGGAAGACGAACTGGGCGTCGGGAACGGCCGCTTTCACCTGCCGTGCACCCTGGAGGTCGATCTCCAGGAGCACCGAACGGCCCTCCGCGATGGCCGCGTTGACGGTGCTCTTGAGGGTGCCGTAGGTGTTCTGGCCGTGGACAACGGCCCACTCCAGGAGTTCACCGTCGGCGATGAGCCTCTCGAACTCCTCCTTGGTCTTGAAGAAGTAGTGGACACCGTCCACCTCGCCGGGCCGGGGCGCCCGGGTGGTGGCGGAGACGGAAAGCCAAACCTCCGGGTAGTTGTCCCGGATATAGGTGGACACGGTGCCTTTGCCAACAGCCGTCGGACCTGCGAGGACTGTCAGTCCAGGTTTCTTGCTCACGTATTCCTTTTGCCACGGTTGGGGAAGGGCAGGCGCCGCCTGCCTCAGTGCTCGTCTATAAAATCTACCAGCGCGCGGCGCTGGTGGACGCCCAGGCCCCGGACCCTGCGGGACGCTGCGATGCCCAGCTGCTGCATGATGGCGGCGGCCCGCACCTTTCCGATGCCGGGCAGGGCTTCGAGCAGTTCAGAAACCCGCATGCGGGCCAGGGCGTCGTCCTCCAGCGCGGAGCTGATGATGTCCGCCGCCGATCTGTCGCCGTTCCGGAGGCTCTCCTTGGCGGCGGCACGCGTTGCCCTGGCTGCTGCCGCCTTGCCCAGGGCGTCGGCCCGTTCAGACGCAGATAGAGGTCGCAGGACCATCACGGACACCCCCGAAGTCGGCGGATTCATCCAAGGGCGGCCGCCCTTGGACCTGTCCTGAAACTACCCTCTGGTGCAGCCTGAATCAATGCATCCGGACAATTGCAGGCCTATTCGCCCCGCAGTCCGTCCAGCGTCCGCAGCGCGGCCTCGCGCAGGCCCCGCGTTTCCGGTCCGGCCGACATGATGTCCCGGCTGGAGGTTCCCAGGACCAGCGGGTAGGCAGCGCCGAAGGTGGCCCGAAGGTCAGCCGGCGTTGCCCCCTGGGCCCCGAGGCCGGGCGCCAGGATGGGGCCACGGACCGCAGCAAGGTCCAGTTCCAGGTCTGCCAGGGCGCTGCCGACGGTGGCGCCGACCACCAGGCCAACAGAACCGAGGCTTTCGGGGTACCGCGAGTTCTCCGCTGCCGCGGACTCCGTGATCCTGCGGGCCACGGAATCCTTTCCGCCCACGTGCTGGACCGAGGCTCCCTCGGGGTTGGACGTCAGCGCCAGCACGAACACGCCCCGCCCGGTTTCCGCCGCGAGGTCAAGCGCGGGGCGAAGGGACTCGAAGCCGAGGTAGGGGCTCAGCGTGACGGAGTCCGCTGCGAGCGGAGACTCGTCGCGCAGCCAGGCGTCCGCGTAGGCGGCCATGGTGGATCCGATGTCGCCGCGCTTGGCGTCGGCGATGCTGAGCACGGATTCGTCCCGGGCCGTGGCCAGGACCTCCTCCAGCACCGCCATGCCGGCAGAACCGTGGCGTTCGTAAAGTGCCACCTGGGGCTTCACGGCGGCAGCGAGCGAAGCCACTGCCTCCAGGACCGTCAGCGAGAAGCGCCGAAGCCCCGCGGCGTCGTCGTCCAGTCCCCAGCTCTTCAGCAGTGCCGGGTGCGGATCAATGCCAACGCAGAGGGGACCACGGGCGGCCATGGCCGCGCCGAGCCGGGAGCCAAAGGACTCCCGGCCGGCAGTGGCTGCCTGCTCAGGCATGCTGCAGGGCCGCCTTCTGCGACTCGGCCAGCGCTGCAGCGTGCTCCTGCAGGCTGGTGACAGACCACTCGTAGGTGCGCATGGCCTCGATGGCCTGGACGGCGGCGTTGAACTCGGCCACCGTGGTGATGCACGGAATGCCGATGGACGTTGCCGCGGCACGGAGCTCGTAGCCGTCGCTGCGGGCTTCGCCGCCGGAGGGCGTGTTGAAGACCATGTCGATCTCGCCGGCCACGATGAGGTCGGCAATGGTGCCCTCCCCCTCGGCGCTGCTGCCCTCGGCAACCTTGCGCACCGGGGTGGCCTGGATGCCGTTGCGGCGCAGGACGTCGGCGGTGCCGCCGGTGGAGACGATCTCGAAGCCGAGGTCGGAGAGCCGCTTGACGCCCATGATCACGGAACGCTTGTCGCGGTTGGCCACGGAGACGAACACCTTGCCCTCGGTGGGGAGGGCGTTGTTGGCGCCGGCCTGGCTCTTGGCGAAGGCGGTGTCGAAGTGCTTGTCGATGCCCATGACTTCGCCGGTGGAGCGCATTTCCGGGCCGAGCAGGGAGTCCACTACCTTGCCTTCAAGCGTGCGGAACCGGCTGAACGGCAGCACTGCTTCCTTGACGGCCACGGGGGCGTCCAGCGGCAGGGTTGAGCCGTCACCGGTTTCCGGCAGCATCTTGTAGGCGCTGCGGAGCTGGTTGATGGTCACGCCGGTGCCGATGAGGGCAGCGGCCTTGGCCATCTGGACGCCGGTGGCCTTGGACACGAACGGCACGGTGCGCGAGGCGCGGGGGTTGGCTTCCAGGACGTACAGCACGTCCGAGGCCAGCGCGAACTGGATGTTGATCAGGCCGCGCACGCCCACGCCTTCGGCGATGGCACGGGTTGCCACCCGGACACGTTCGATAACGTTGCTTCCAAGGGTGATGGGCGGCAGGACGCAGGCGGAGTCGCCGGAGTGGATGCCGGCTTCCTCGATGTGCTCCATGATGCCGCCCAGGTACATGTCGGTGCCGTCGAAGAGGGCGTCAACGTCGATTTCGACGGCGTCCTCCAGGAACCGGTCGATCAGTACCGGGTGGTCCGGGGTGATCTCGGTGGCGTTGGCGATGTAGCGGGAGAGGTTGGGCTCGTCGTAGACGATTTCCATGCCGCGGCCGCCCAGGACGTAGGACGGGCGGACCAGGACCGGGTAGCCGATCTCGTCGGCGATCGTCTTGGCGTCCTCGAAGGAAACGGCGGTGCCGTTCTTGGGCGAGACCAGGCCGGCCTTGTCCAGCACGCGGGAGAAGGCGCCGCGGTGCTCGGCCAGGTCGATGGCTTCCGGGGAGGTGCCCAGGATCGGCACGCCGGCGTCGGCCAGCTGCTGGGCCAGCTTCAGCGGAGTCTGGCCACCGAGCTGGACGAACACGCCCATGACGCCGCCGGTGCGTTCCTCGGCCGCGATGACCTCCAGGACGTCCTCGAGCGTTAGCGGCTCGAAGTACAGGCGGGTGGAGACGTCGTAGTCGGTGGAGACGGTTTCCGGGTTGCAGTTGACCATGACGGTCTCGTAGCCGGCCTTGCGCAGCGCCATGGAGGCGTGGACGCAGGAGTAGTCGAACTCGATGCCCTGGCCGATGCGGTTCGGCCCGGATCCGAGGATCAGGATGGACGGCTTGGAGTGCAGCGCAACCTCGTCCTCCTCGTCGTAGGCCGAGTAGTGGTACGGCGTGTACGCGGCGAACTCTGCGGCGCAGGTATCCACGGTCTTGTAGACGGGGCGGATACCCAGGGCCTGGCGCACACCGCGGACCACGGCCTCGGAGTTGTGGGTCAGCGCACCGATCTGCTCGTCGGAGAAGCCGTGGCGCTTGGCGCGCTTGAGCATGTCTGCCGTGAGGGCGCCCGCCTGGCGGATCTCGTGGGAGATCTCGTTGAGCAGCTGGAGCTGGTCCAGGAACCACGGGTCGATCTTGGTGGCTTCGAAGAGCTGTTCCACGGTGGCACCGCCCAGGAGAGCGCGCTGGACCTGGTGCAGGCGTTCTGTGGTTGGGCGCTTGGCCTTCTCGATCAGTTCCTCGACCTGGTACTCCGGCACGGAGCTGAAGTCCAGCTGCGAGCCCTTCTGCTCCAGGGAGCGCAGGGCCTTCTGCAGGGCCTCGGTGAAGTTGCGGCCCATGGCCATGGCTTCGCCCACGGACTTCATGGTGGTGGTGAGGGTGTTGTCCGCCGCCGGGAACTTTTCGAAGGCAAACCGCGGGACCTTGACCACCACGTAGTCCAGGGTGGGTTCGAAGGACGCGGGGGTCTTCTGGGTGATGTCGTTGGGGATCTCGTCCAGGGTGTAGCCGAGCGAGAGCTTGGTGGCGATCTTGGCGATGGCGAAACCGGTGGCCTTGGATGCCAGTGCCGAGGAGCGGGAGACGCGGGGGTTCATTTCGATGACCACCACGCGGCCGGTGGCGGGGTCGATGGCGAACTGGATGTTGCAGCCGCCGGTGTCAACGCCTACCTCGCGGATGACGGCGATGGCAACGTCGCGCAGCTTCTGGTACTCACGGTCGGTGAGGGTCAGTGCCGGAGCCACGGTGATGGAGTCACCGGTATGCACACCCACGGGGTCGAAGTTCTCGATGGAGCAGACGACAACCACGTTGTCGTTCTTGTCCCGCATCATTTCGAGCTCGTATTCCTTCCAGCCCAGGATGCTCTCTTCGAGCAGCACCTCGCTGGTGGGGCTGTACTGCAGGCCCTGGCCGACGATGCGGCGCAGGTCATCCTCGTTGTAGGCCAGGCCGGAGCCCAGGCCGCCCATGGTGAAGGACGGGCGCACCACCATGGGGTAGCCAAGGTCCACGGCCGCCGTGAGGGCCTCGTCCATGCTGTGGATGATGTGGCTGCGGGCGGATTCGGCGCCGCAGCGCTCAACGACGCCCTTGAACTTCTCGCGGTCCTCGCCGAGCTCGATCGCCGCGATGTTGGCGCCGATCAGTTCCACGTTGTACTTCTCCAGCACACCGTTCTTGTCCAGGGCGATAGCGGTGTTCAGCGCGGTCTGACCGCCCAGGGTGGGCAGCACGGCGTCGGGACGTTCCTTGGCGATGATCTTCTCCACCACCTCGGGGGTGATGGGCTCAACGTAGGTGGCGTCGGCGAACTCGGGGTCGGTCATGATGGTGGCCGGGTTGGAGTTCACGAGGATGACGCGCAGGCCTTCCTCCTTGAGGACCCGCAGGGCCTGGGTGCCGGAGTAGTCGAACTCGGCGGCCTGGCCGATGACGATCGGGCCGGAACCAATGACGAGGACGCTTTTGAGATCTGTACGTTTCGGCATTACTTCTTGTCCTCAGTCTTGTTGTCGTTTTTGTGGTCGGCACCGGCGGAATGTGCGGAGTCCACCGGGTCCTTGGACAGGTTGGCGTTCCGGCCGTCCCGCGTGCCTTCCATGAGGTCGATGAACCGGTCGAACAGGTAGGCGGCATCGTGCGGGCCGGCCGCAGCCTCGGGGTGGTACTGCACGGAGAATGCCGGGATGTCCAGGCAGGCGAGGCCTTCCACGACGTCGTCGTTCAGGCTGATGTGGCTGACTTCAACCCGGCCGTAGCGTGCCTCCGGAGCCTGGGTGGCGCCGTCGAGCGGGGCGTTTACGGCGAAGCCGTGGTTCTGGGAGGTGATTTCCACCTTGCCGGTGCGGCGGTCCATCACGGGCTGGTTGATGCCGCGGTGGCCGTAGCGGAGCTTGTAGGTGCCAAAGCCGAGGGCCCGGCCCAGGATCTGGTTGCCGAAGCAGATGCCGAAGTAGGGCAGCTTCTCGTCCAGGACGGAGCGCAGCAGCTTCACCTGCGCGTCGGCGGTGGCGGGATCGCCCGGGCCGTTGGACATGAAGAAGCCGTCCGGGTTGACGGCCTTGACGTCCTCCAGGGTGGCGGTGGCCGGAAGCACGTGGACGCGGACGCCGCGCTCGGCGAACCGCACCGGGGTCATGGCCTTGATGCCGAGGTCGATCGCCGCGATGCTGAATCGGGGCTCGCCCTCCCAGCCATGGTCCTTCGGTTCCACCACGTATGCTTTGTCGACGCTGACTTCCTCCGCCAGGCGCGAACCCTCCATGGGGGCACTGGCCAGGACGGCGTCGAGCAGTTCCTTGTCCGTGGCCTGCGCTGCCCCGCCGGAGAAGATGCCGGCGCGCATGGTCTTGTGCTCGCGCAGGTGGCGGGTGATGGCACGGGTATCCACACCCTGGATGCCGACGATGCCCTGGGCCACCAGCTCCTCATCGAGCGACCGCTCGGAACGCCAGTTGGAGGGCCGGCGCGCGGCGTCGCGGACAATGTAGCCGGCCACCCAGATGCGCCGGGACTCGGCGTCGTCATCGTTCACGCCGGTGTTGCCGATGTGCGGGGCCGTCTGCACCACCAGCTGGCGGGCATACGAGGGATCGGTGATGGTTTCCTGGTAGCCGGTCATGCCGGTCGCGAAGACGGCCTCGCCCAGGGCGGTGCCGGTGGCGCCGTAGCTGGTGCCGCGGAAGATGCGTCCGTCTTCGAGAACCAGCGCAGCCGGGGCCGATACAGGAGCGGAGGTGGTTGCTGTCAATGTATTCGCTTTCACTGTCTTACTTTCCACTGGTGGCACCAGCCGCTGGGGCTGACGAAATCAAATCCTGAAGGGCCTGGTACAGCACATCCTTGTCCGCGGCGCGGCGCGTTCGGAAGCCGGTATCCAGGTCATGCGTGCCGTGCGTCCATCCGAGCACCAGGAGGCCGTCCTTTTCCACGAACTTCCCGGCCATGCCGCTGTCCTGCCGGACTTCCGTGAGGGATGCCGCGGGGATGTACAGGGCAGGGGCACCGGAGCGCTCATAGAGGACACCGTGCGGGTACACCTCAAGGGTGGCGTTGGTGCGGATGCCCAGCCCGTGCACTGCGATCCGGTCAAGCCAGTCACCAGCCGTTGTGGTGGCCACGTACTGCCCCTCGGCAACGGCGGTGGGCTCGCCCGGCGCTGCAGGCACCTGGGGCAGTTGCCCGACGTCGGACTGGCGCTTCAGGCGGTTGCGCCACCCCACTGCGAGGAGGACAAACACGACGGCGACCACCGCCAGCATGGCAAGGCCAGGAAGGATCTTGTCCATCAGGCAGCGCCTGCAGGGGTTGCGGCGGCATCCGGGTGGGGCGAGTTGAGCGCGCCGTCGAGGACGGTGGCGTGCCCCCTGAAGAAGGTTGCCACCACCTTGCCCGGAAGCTCCCTCCCCTTGAAGGGCGAGTTGCGGCCCATGGTGGCCATCTGGAAGGGGTCCACCGTCCAGCGTGCGGCCGGATCCACCAGGATGAGGTTGGCGGGTTCCCCGGCTTCGATGGGCCTGCCCTGGTCGCTCAACCGGCCGATCTTCGCAGCCGCCGTGGACGTGACCCTTGCGAAGTCCGCCCACGTCATCAGGCCGGTCTCGATCATGGCGTGCTGGACGACGGACAGGGCCGTTTCCAGTCCGGTCATGCCCATGGCGGCCTGCGCCCACTCGCATTCCTTGTGCTCGCTGGGGTGCGGTGCGTGGTCGGTACCCACAACGTCGATCGTGCCGTCTGCCAGGCCTGCGCGCAATGCCTGGACGTCGGCATCGGTGCGCAGCGGCGGGTTGACCTTGAAGACGGGGTCGTAGCTGCGAACCAGGTCGTCGGTCAGCAGCAGGTGGTGCGGGGTGACCTCGGCCGTGACGTCGATGCCGCGTTCCTTGGCCCAGCGGATGATCTCCACCGAGCCTGCCGTGGACACGTGGCACACGTGCAGGCGGGAACCGACGTGCTGGGCCAGGAGGACATCGCGGGCGATGATGCTTTCCTCGGCCACGGCGGGCCAGCCGGTGAGGCCGAGGACGGCGGAGACGTCGCCCTCGTTCATCTGGGCCCCCGCGGTCAGGCGCGGTTCCTGCGCGTGCTGGGCCACCACGCCGTCGAACGCTTTGACGTATTCCAGTGCGCGGCGCATCAGCACGGGGTCGTGGACGCAGATGCCGTCGTCGGAGAACATGCGCACCCGGGCGCGGGAATCGGCCATGGCACCCAACTCGGCCAGTTGCTCCCCCGCCAGGCCCACGGTGACGGCGCCCACCGGGCGCACGTCCACCCACCCGGCGGCGCGGCCAAGCGTGTAAACCTGTTCCACGACGCCCGCGGTGTCGGCCACGGGCGTGCTGTTGGCCATCGCGTGGACCGCTGTGTAACCGCCCAGCGCTGCGGCACGCGTGCCGGTCTCCACCGTCTCAGCGTCCTCGCGGCCGGGTTCGCGGAGGTGGGTGTGGACGTCCACCATGCCGGGCAGGGCCACCAGTCCGGCGGCGTCGATGACGGTGGCACCATCAGCGGACAGGCCGTGGCCGACCTCGGCGATGATGCCGTCGCGGACCAGCAGGTCAGTGGGGTCGCCGCCCAGGATGGCGGCGCCCTGGATGAGGTACGTTCCGGTGTTGCCTGCCATCAGTTGCTCTCCTTGGTGGACGGGGCGGCGGCGTAGGCCGGTGCCCGGGTTGCGGCTGGTTCCCGGGTGTCCCCGGAGAGCAGCAGGTACAGTGCGGCCATCCGCACGGACACGCCGTTGCGGACCTGGGCCAGGACGGTGGAGCGGGGTGAGTCTGCGGCGGCTGCGCTGATCTCCAGCCCACGGTTCATGGGGCCCGGGTGCATGATGATGGTGTCCGTCATGCCGAGGTCATCGAGGGCCCGGAGCCGGTTGTCGTCGAAGCCCCAGCGGCGGGAGTATTCGCGGGTGCTCGGGAAGAACGATGCGTTCATGCGTTCGCCCTGGACCCGGAGCATCATGACGGCGTCAACGCCGTTTGCGAGGGTTTGGTCCAGGTCGTAGCTCACGCTGCAGGGCCACTTGTCGACGCCGACCGGCAACAGGGTGGGGGGCGCCACCAGCGTGACCTCCGCGCCAAGGGTACGGAGCAGCCATACGTTCGACCGCGCCACGCGGGAGTGCAGGACGTCACCTGCGATGGCGACCCGCATGCCTTTAAGGTCCGTTCCTTCGGAATCCGTGCCGGCAAGGCGGGCCCAGTGCCGGCGCATGGTGAAGGCATCGAGGAGGGCCTGGGTGGGGTGCTCATGCGTGCCGTCGCCGGCGTTGATGACGGCCGCGTCGATCCAGTCGGTGGCAGCCAGCCGGTGCGGTGCGCCGGAGGCCCAGTGCCTGATGACGACGGCGTCCGCCCCCATGGCGGACAGGGTCTGGGCAGTGTCCTTGAGGGACTCACCCTTGGAAACGGAGGACCCCTTGGCGGCAAAGTTGATGACGTCCGCCGACAGCCGCTTGGCCGCGGCTTCGAAGGAGATGCGGGTGCGGGTGGAGTCCTCGAAGAAGAGGTTGACGACGGTGCGGCCACGCAGTGCCGGAAGCTTCTTCACTTCCCGCTCCCCCACTGCCGACATTTCCTCGGCAGTGTCAAGGATGCGGATGGCGTTCGAAAGGCTGAGGTCGCCGGTGGACAGGAGGTGCTTCATGCGCCGCCCTCAATCACGACTTCGTTGACCGGCGCTCCGGCATCGGACGTGTCCGTTTCCTCCAGCCGGACCCGGACCTTTTCGGCGGAGGAAGTGGGCAGGTTCTTGCCTACATGGTCCGCGCGGATGGGAAGTTCACGGTGGCCCCGGTCAATCAGGACCGCGAGCCGGACAATACGCGGGCGGCCGAGGTCGACCAGGGCGTCAAGGGCGGCGCGGATGGTGCGGCCCGAGTACAGGACGTCGTCGATCAGCACCACTACTTTGTTGTCGATGCCGGTCCGGGGCAGCCTGGTGGGGTACGGCGGCCGGGTCCCCTGGTGGGAGAGGTCATCACGGAACATGGTGACGTCCAGCTGGCCCACAATGGCAGCGGCGTCAACGGTGTTGTCCGCCGCAGCGATCTTTTCAGCCAGCCGGACAGCCAGCGGGTAACCGCGGCGGGGAATACCCAAAAGGACCAGGTCCCGGGATCCCTTGTTGGCTTCGAGGATCTCGTGGGCGATACGAGTGAGGGCCCGGTCAATGTCCGCCTGGCTGAGGACAACCCTGGCTGGAACCGGTGCGCTGGTGACAGATGTCAACGCTCGTCTCCCCTTTCCCCGCCTCACAGGACGGAATTAAAAAAGGAATGTTTGCTGTTCAAAATTACCACACGGTCCCTGCCGGGCCCGTGCCCGGACAACGCGGCGCTGATCACATTCCGGCGGCCCTGAGGCCGGGTCCTTTGTGGTGCGGCAGCACCCGCTTAGGCTTTCGGGTATGCCGACGTACCCGCAGCAGCCTCCCTCCGGCCTCCCCGACGACCACTACCGCGGCGGCTACCGTCCCCTGCCCCAGCAGGCCAACCCCAGCTGGATGGGCCATGTGCAGCCGGAACACTACCGGGCTGCCCCGGGCCACCAGGGCCAGCCGCTGGCCGTGATGGTGCCGGCCCAGGCCCAGGGAACGGCGCTGCATGCGACGCGGGCCCGCGGCGGGCTGGTGGGGTTGTCGATTGCCGGCGGCGTGCTCGCTTTCCTGAGCCTGTTCCTGGTGGTGCCGTTCCTTTTGTCCAACACGGGCGCCGCGGGATTCCTGATTGGTTTCCTGGCGTCCCTGATCCCGCTGGCGGTGGTCCTGACAGCGGTCCACATCATCGACAGGTGGGAGCCGGAGCCGAAACGCCTGCTGTTCTTCGCCTTTACGTGGGGCGCGGCGGTGTCCGTGGCAGTCACCCTGCTGATCCAGCCGTTCTTCGTCATCGCATTCCAGTTCACCGACCAGCCTGACCTGCAGACCTATATGGCAACAGTGCAGGCGCCCATCGTGGAGGAATTCGCCAAGTCCCTTGGGCTGCTGATCCTCCTGCTCGCGGCGCGGCGGCAGTTCGACGGCCCCGTGGACGGCGTGGTGTTTGCGTTCACCATCGCCGGCGGGTTCGCGTTCACCGAGAACATCCTCTATTTCGGCCGGGCCATCTCGGAGTCCACGTCACCGGCCAGTGACTTCGCGCAGATCTTCTTCCTCCGCGGCGTCATGTCCCCGTTCGCGCATGCCATCTTCACCGGCACCACCGGCCTTGTCATGGGCTTCGCCGCACGGCGCTGGCACACCGGCGCGTCCATTGGCGCCTTCTTCGTGGGCCTGCTGCCGGCCATGTTCCTGCACAACAGGTGGAACAGCATGGGCCAGGGCTTCCTGCTGGACTACATCGTGGTCCAGGTGCCGATCTTCGTCCTGGCCGTGGGAGGCATCATCTTCCTGCGGGTGGCCGAGAAGCGGCTGACGCGGCAGCGGCTGATGGAGTACTCGGCGGCGGGCTGGTTCACCCCGGCTGAGGTCCAGTTGCTGGCCACTTTGGGCGGCCGGCGCACCGCCCTGGCCTGGGCTGCGAACTCCGGCCGGAAGCGGCAAATGAAGCAGTTCATGAAAGCCGCCACGCAGCTTGCCAACACCCGGCAGCGCATCCTCAGCGGACGGGACGTGCCGCTCCACCAGGCCGAGGAAAGGCAGCAGTTGCAGCGCATCCTCTCACTGCGGGCGGCCGTGGCCGGCTGAACCTGCACCCGTGGGAACGCGATAGGGCCCCGCCTGCGGCGGGGCCCTATCGCGTTGTCCTGCGGGGAGGCTAGGCGAGCAGCGAAGGCTTCAGCTGCTGCAGCCGGCCCAAAAGGCCATTGATGAACTGCGGAGACTCGTCCGTTGACAGCGTCTTGGCCAGCGCAACAGCCTCGCTGACCGCTACGCCATCGGGGACGTCGTCGTTGTACAGAAGCTCCCAGGTGCCGATGCGCAGGATGATGCGGTCCACGGACGGCATGCGCTCCAGGGTCCAGCCCTGCGAGTAGGTCTCCAGGAACTCATCGATGGCGGCCTGCTGGGACACTACGCCTTCGACAATCTCCAAGGTGTAGGGGTTGACCACCTGGTCGGTCTTTTCCCGGCGTGCGCGAAGCACGTCGAACGCCGAAACAGAGCGCTGCTCCGCTTCGAAAAGAACATCCAGTGCCCTGCTGCGGGCTTTACCGCGGGCGCTCACTACTCAGAAACCCGGCCCAGGTAGCTGCCGTCGCGGGTGTCCACCTTGACCTTGGTGTTGTTCTCGATGAACAGCGGGACCTGGATTTCGTAGCCGGTTTCCAGGGTGGCGGGCTTGGTGCCTGCGGAGGAGCGGTCGCCCTGCAGGCCCGGCTCCGTGTAGGTGATTTCCAGGACAACGCTCGGCGGCAGTTCGATGTAGAGGGGGTTGCCGTCGTGGATGGCGATGTTGACCATCTGGTTCTCGAGCATGAAGTTGGTGGCGTCACCAACCGTGGCGCCGGACACGGTGATCTGGTCGTAGTCCGAGGTGTCCATGAAGACGAAGTCTGCGCCGTCCTGGTACAGGTACTGGTAATCGCGGCGGTCAACGGTTGCCGTTTCGATCTTGAGCCCGGCGTTGAACGTCTTGTCAACAACCTTGCCGGACATCACGTTGCGCATCTTGGTCCGGACAAAGGCGCCGCCCTTGCCGGGCTTGACGTGCTGGAATTCGATGACGTTCCAGAGCTGGCCCTCGAGCTTCAGGACCGTTCCGTTCTTAATGTCGTTAGTGGTTGCCACTGGTTTCCTCTGGTTTCTTTGTCTGGCCGCGTGGTCAGATGCTGTATGCCGGGCGGGCACGCCACAACGGCCCGCCTGCACGTGTTTGTCAAAAATCGCGTGGATGCAAAAATTCCACAACCATTCTACCGGTAATTCCGGGGCAGCCTTTCCGCGGCCACCGGGCTCCGGGTCAGCAGGCCAGGTCCAGGACGTCCCGGGCGCGCTGCAGGGCCACCGTGGAGGAGTAGATCTGGGCGGCATCCGCGGACTGCGCCACCCGCAGGTCCAGTGCCTTGGAGAAGGATTCAACGGCAGCGGAGGTGTGCCCGGCTGCATACTGTGTCCGCCCCAGGTATTGCAGGGCCAGCGCTTCGCGGGAGGTGCCATGCACCTCCGCCACAAGCTGGCGGAACAGTTCGATGGCACGGTCCATCCGGTGGGAGACGCTCAGCACCTCGGCCTCGAACACGCGCAGCCGGAACGATTCCGGGTCCTTGAAGCGGGCTTCGGCCAGCAGTTCGGCGGCGTCGGACGCGTGGCCCTCAACCAGCAACACGAAGATCGGGTCGGCGGGATCGGTGGAGGCGGCCAGGGCATCGCGGACGGCGTCCTCGTTCACGATCTGCGGCCGCAGGGTGTCCGGGTTGATCCGGATACCGGGGAACCCTGCCTCGGGCCAGTCGGCGGTGCCGCTCATGTCGCCCTTCATCAGGACGCAATTTCCTGGTAGGCCGCAAACAGCAGCGATGTGTCCGGGACGTCGAGGATTCCCGGTTTGGCGATGCCGTCCAGGACAACGAAGCGCAGGAGGTCCCCGCGGGACTTCTTGTCGCGGCGCATCCCGTCCAGCAGGCCCTGCCACCGGTCCCGCCGGTAGGTGACCGGAAGCCCAAGCCCGTCCAGGATGCTCCGGTGCCGGTCGGCGTCGGCATCGCTGAGCCGCCCGACGCTGCGGGCAAGTTCCGCGGCGAACATCATGCCCACGGACACCGCGGCCCCGTGCCGCCAGGAGTAGCGTTCCACCAGTTCGATGGCGTGGCCCAGAGTGTGGCCGTAGTTGAGGATTTCCCGCAGCCCGGACTCCTTGAGGTCCTCGGAGACCACCTTGGCCTTGACGGCGATGGCCCGCTCGATCAGCTCGCGGAGCGCGTCGGAACGGGGATCCACCACTGCGGCGGGGTCCTTTTCCACCAGGTCCAGGATGGCGGGATCGGCGATGAAACCGCACTTGATCACCTCGGCCAGGCCGGAAATGATCTCGTTCTTCGGCAGCGTGTCCAGGGTGTCCAGGTCTGCCAGGACGGCGGCGGGCGGGTGGAAGGAGCCTACGAGGTTCTTTCCTTCGGCGGTGTTGATGCCTGTCTTGCCGCCCACGGAGGCGTCCACCATGCCCAGCAGGCTGGTGGGCATGTGGATGACCTTGACTCCGCGCAGCCAGGTGGCGGCGACGAAGCCTGCAAGGTCGGTTACTGCTCCCCCACCCACGGCGACAATGGCATCCGAACGGGTGAAATCGTTCTGGCCCAGGACCTGCCAGCAGAAGGCGGCCACCTGGATGTGCTTGCCTTCTTCAGCGTCCGGGATTTCGGCGGTAAGCGACGTGAAGCCGGCCGCTGCGAGTTCGTCGCGGACGGTGTCACCGGTGAGGCGCAGGGCGCGGGGGTGGATCACCAGGACGCGGCGGACCCGCTCTCCGAGCAGCCCGGGAAGGTCACCAAGCAGGCCGCGCCCGACGACGACGCCGTAGTTGTTGCCGGCACCTTCGCCGGTGACGTTGATGACTGTTGATTGCGTGTTCACTTTTCAACTTCCTGTTTGGCAGCTGCGTGGTTCCGCAGTGCTGCTTCCAGCCGGCCGCCGAGCTCGGGTACCGAGCCGTGGCGGACGTCCAGGGTAATGTCGGCCAGCCTCTCGTAGACCGGCCTGCGGGTGGCGAACATTGCTGTCCAGCGGCCCATGGCGTCGCCGGCGAGGAGCGGGCGGCCCGAGTTCCGGGCGATCCTGTCCGCCACGGTATCGGCGTCGCACTCCAGGTACACAACCGTGCAGCGGCTGATGAGCTGCTGCGTGCCCGAGTCGAGCACCGCACCGCCGCCCAGCGAGATAACGGTCAGGGTCCCTTCAGCTTCCTCCACGGCATCGGCCACGGTGCGGGCTTCGATCTCCCGGAACGCGTGCTCGCCGCGCCCCGCGAAGATATCGGCGATGGAGCCGTGGCCGGCGACGATGACCGCGTCGGTGTCAATGAACCGGGCCCCCAGCTGCTGGGCGAGGTGCTGCCCGATGGCCGATTTGCCCACCGCCATGGGACCGATGAGTACTATCGGCCGGCCGCAGAGGGGTCCGGGACTGCTGCGGTGGAGCACTACTGGCCGATCGAGTCCAGGGATGCCGGGATGTTGTCCAGGTAACCCTTGATGTTGCGCGCGGTTTCCGCCACTGAGTCACCGCCGAACTTCTCGATGACGGCCTCGGCGAGGACCAGGGCTACCATGGCCTCGGCCACTACGCCGGCGGCCGGTACTGCACAGACGTCCGAACGCTGGTGGTGTGCCTTGGCGGGTTCACCGGTGCTGACGTCGATGGTCCGCAGGGCGCGCGGAACCGTGGCGATGGGCTTCATGGCTGCGCGGACGCGGAGGACATCACCGATGCTCATGCCGCCTTCGATGCCACCGGCACGGTTGCTGGTGCGGACAATGCGTCCTTCACCGTCCCGGACGATTTCGTCGTGGGCGGCGGAGCCGCGGCGGGCAGCGGTCAGGAAGCCGTCACCGACCTCCACCCCCTTGATGGCCTGGATGCCCATGAGTGCCGCGGCCAGCCTGGCGTCGAGCCGGCGGTCCCAGTGCACGTAGCTGCCCAGTCCTGGCGGGAGTCCGTATGCCAGGACCTCCACTACGCCGCCCAGGGTTTCGCCTTCCTTGTGTGCAGCGTCCACCTCGGCCACCATGGCGTCGGAGGTTTCGCGGTCGAAGCAGCGCAAGGGGTCTGTGTCCAGGGCAATGACGTCGCCGGGCACGGGCAGCGGGCGGCCTTCCGGCACCGTCACGCTGGCAATGGACACGGTGTGGCTGACAAGTTCAATGCCGAGGTGCTTGAGGAACTGCGCGGCCACCGTGCCCAGCGCCACGCGGGTGGCGGTTTCGCGGGCGCTTGCACGCTCCAGTACGGGACGGGCCTCATCGAAGCCGTATTTCTGCATGCCGGTGAAGTCGGCGTGCCCCGGGCGGGGGCGCGTCAGGGGCGCGTTGCGTGCCTGGTCGGCGAGGAGCCCGGGGTCCACGGGGTCGGCGGACATGATCTGCTCCCACTTGGGCCATTCGGTGTTCGCCACCTGGATGGCGACGGGACCGCCCTGGGTCAGGCCGTGGCGGACGCCGCCAAGGATAGTGACCACGTCCTGTTCGAACTTCATCCGGGCGCCGCGTCCGTAGCCAAGCCGACGGCGGGCCAGGGAGTCTGCGATGTGGCCGCCGGTGATTTCAACACCGGCGGGGACGCCTTCAATAATTCCCATCAGAGCCGGGCCATGGGATTCACCGGCAGTCAACCAACGCATAATTTCCATCCTGCCACGTAGGGCGGTCACAACGCCCGTCGGGCAAGGCCGACTGCGTCACACATCACATCTATGACAGGTGCGTTAACGTCTTCCCCGCGGCGGGTGAAGAGCCGCACCTGTTCCACGGCCTGGTACAGCAGCATCTCCAGGCCGGGCACTACGGCGCCGCCGCCGGACTCCCATACCGAGGCGATGAGGCTGGGCCACGGATCGTAGGCAACGTCGAGCAGGACGCCGGGCGTCCTGGTCTTGAAGGCCGCAATTTCCGCGGCGAGTCCATCTGCGGCGCGGGGCGGCAGGGTGGAAATGACGACGTCGGCCTCCGCCGTGGGGCGGGCCGCACCCGCCAGCGGACGGACCTCGAGGGCCACGCCAAGGCTGTCCGCGGCGGAGCGGACGTCTGCTGTCCGCGAGGCATCGCGGACAAAGACCTGCACACTGCTGGTGCCCAGTTCCTTCAGGGCCGCGACCGCCGATGCCGCTGTTCCGCCGCCACCGAGGATGACGGCGGACGGTGCTGCCCGGGTACCGGCGTGGCGCAGGGCGTTGACGATGCCGGTCACGTCCGTGTTCGAGCCCACAGTCTTCACCCTGCCGGCGGATTCCTCGAAGGTGACAGTGTTCACCACTCCGAGGGTCCGTGCCACGCCCCGCACCTCGTCCACCTCGCCGAGCATGGCCGTCTTCAGCGGCATGGTCACCGAGAGCCCGCGCCAGCCCGGCTGGTTCCGGATCTGGCGCATGAAGGACGGCAGCAAGGCCTCCGTGACGTCGATGGCCGTGTAACTGATGCCCGCACCCAGCCGCTCATAGGCGGACAGGTGCAGGGCCGGGGACTTCGAGTGGCTGATCGGGTGGCCCAGGACGGCAGCCCGCAGGCTCATGTGCAGCGGCCCGCGTTGGCCTGGCACCACGCGTTGTACTGCTCGACGTAGGCGTTGTGTTCGGCCAGCGTCTTGGCGAACTTCGTCTCCTTGGTGTCCAGGTTGATGGTCACCCAGTACAGGTAGTCATTGGTCTTTGGCCGGGCGGCCGCGTCAATGGCGGTCTTGCCGGGTGAGCCGATGGGTCCCGGTGGCAAGCCCGGATTCGCGTAGGTGTTGTACGGGTTGGATTTGTCCTGCCGCTGCTCATCCGTGAAGTTGAAGCTTCGGGTGCCAAGGCCATACGTGACGGCAGAGTCAACCTGCAGGAAGCCGCCGGTCTGGTCGTTGGGCTTGAGGCGGTTGTAGATGGCGCCGGCCACGTCGCCGTAGTCGGCCTGGCCGCCCTCTGCCTGGACGATGCTTGCCACAATGACGGCCTGGTACTGCTTGGCGGGGTCCGTGATGCCCTGCGATACCAGTTCGTCGGTGGTGGCCTTAACCAGCGCCTGCAGGATGTCCTTGGCCTGCGTCCCCAGCGGGAAGCGGTACTCGCCGGGGGCCAGGTAGCCTTCAAGGTTTTTCGCGTTGGCCGGCAGGCCGAACTGGGCAGGTTGGTTGCTGAGCGCCTGCAGGGTCTGCATCGACACGCCGGAGCCCTCCGAGATTGCCTGCAGGGACTCGTTGATCCGCAGGCCCGCGCTCAGGGCGAAGTAAATGACCTTGGTCTTGTCCTTGCCGAGCAGCACATTCACGGCGTCAGCGTTCTTCATCTCCGTCTTGAAGGTGTAGTCCCCCGGTGACAGCGTTCCGCCGGACGCGTGGAAGGCCTGCATGAAGGTATCTGCGTTGGCAACGACGCGCTGGTCTTCAAGCTGGGCGGCGACAGAGCGCGTTCCTTCACCGCTGGCTACGGTCACCTGGACCTCGCCCGATCCGGGGCCGGGGAAATCCGAGGGCTTGCCACTGCCCAGGAGTGGCTTGAGGAACTGGGCGCCCACGGCGACTGCCGTCACGAACACAGCGAGGGTCAGGACCAGGGCCAGCAGCCTGCGGCGGCGCCGGACCTTTTTGGACGGCCGCACCACCTGGGCGGCTGATGAGCCTGGCAGCAGTTCGTGGCCTGCGTCCTGGTGCGGGACGTCCGCGTGGGGGTCCTCGTGGTATCCGCCGGAGTGGTACGCATGGGCGTCGTGCACGCCTTCCTGGTGGCCGTGCACGTCGGCCCCGTGGTGCAGGTCCGCCTCGTGGTGCGCGTCGAAGTGGTGGTTGTCCAGTGGCTGCGAATAGGCGTCGTGATGTGCGGGGTCATGGTAGTCCGCCCCGGCATGGTGGACATCGTCCGGATGGTGCCCGACGGCGGCCGGGGCGGCACCGGGGTGCGCAGCATCCTCGTGCCCGGGGACGGCGTCGTGGTGCTGGAGAGGGGCCGGCACGTCGGTGCCGGCATCATTGCCGGGGGAACCGGGCGCAGGCTGGTCTTCCTGGATGGACGGCGGGGTCTCCGGAAGAGCCGGAACGTCTCCGGCGGCGGGAAGCGGAGCGAAGGTGGATTCGGCCGCGGGAGATGCGGCAGCCGGAGGAGCTGCCGGCGGCGGCGGGACGTCACCGGTTTCGTAGGCCTGCTCGGGCACGGCGTCGTGGCCGCCGGTGTTGAGGCTCTTCTCCCGGGCCCGCATTTCCTTGCGGGTCAGCGGCCTGGCGGCCCCGGGGTCCAGCGGACCGGAGGTGTCGTCAATGTTGGCAGGGCTCACTGTTGCCTTCCATTATGTGAAGATTGGGCCGTGTCTGCGGGGATGGCGCGGACGGGCTGGTCCACCCCACCGGCCCCCAGGTCCACGGACGGGGATGGCGCTGTCACGCGTGAGCCGACATCCGCTCCCCTGGCTTTCTGCATGTCGATGGCGTGCTGAAGAATACCCGCCGCCGCGACCTGATCAACTACTTTACGATGGTCCCTGCTGCTCATGCCAGCTTCGTGCAGGTTCCGGTGGGCCGAGACACTGCTGAGGCGTTCGTCTACAAGGTTGACCGGGACCGCCAGGCCACGGGCGGCAAGCTCGGCCGCCAGGAGCAGGGCGTAGTCGGTGGCCATCCTGGCCGAGGAGTGTTCCTCGCCCTTCATGGTCCGGGGCAGGCCAACAATGACCTGCACGGCTCCCAGCTCCTGCGCCAGTTTGGCGATGACGCGCACGTCGGAGTTTTTCCTGGCGTTCCGGTCAAGGGTTTTGTAGGGCGTGGCCAGGATCGAATCCCGGTCACAGATGGCCACCCCTACGCGGACGGTGCCGACGTCTACCCCCAGTTTGACGCCCTGGGGGTAGCCGCCGGCAGCAACAGCATCGGTCATGGCTGTGTTATCGCCTGGAGATAGCGTCGACGACGGCGGCCAGGGCAGCGCCGACCTTTCCGGCGTCGGTTCCGCCGCCCTGGGCGACGTCGTCCTTGCCGCCTCCGCCACCGCCGAGCACGCCGGCAGCGACCCGGACCAGGGCACCGGCCTTGACGCCCGCTTCGCGGGCGGCCTCGTTGGTGGCCACCAGGATCAGCGGGCGGTCATTGGCGACGCCTGCCACGGCCACGGCGGCCGCCGCGGAACCGAGGCGGTTGCGCAGGTCCAGGGCCAGTCCGCGCAGGTCGTCGGCACCGCTGACGGTTCCTGCATCGTGGGCCAGCACCCGGACACCGGCGGCATCCTTGGCGCTGTCCACCAGCTGGGCGGCAACAGCGGCCAGCTGTTCCTTGCGGAGCCGGTCCAGTTCCTTCTCGGTGGCCTTCAGCTTGGCAAGGGTGGCGGAGATCCTGTCGGCGAGCTGGCCGGACGGCACCTTCAGCAGGTCAGTCAGCTCGGTCACCAAGGCGCGCTCTGCCGCGAGGTGGCGGAACGCTTCCATGCCAACAAACGCTTCCACGCGCCGGTTGCCTGAACCTACGGACTGTTCGCCCAGGAGGGACAGGCTGCCGATCAGCGAGGTGTTCGCAACGTGGGTGCCACCGCACAGCTCGCGGGACCATGCGCCGTCGATCTCCACGACGCGCACTTCGCTGCCATAGTTCTCGCCGAAGAGTGCCATGGCGCCCATGGCCTTGGCTTCGGCCAGTCCCATGATCTTCGTTTCCACCGCGTAGTTGTTGCGGATGGCAAGGTTGGAGACCTCTTCGATCTCGGACCGGGTGGCCGTGCTCAGGCCCTCGCCCCAGGCAAAGTCGAAGCGCAGGTACCCGGCCTTGTTGAAGGAACCGCGCTGGGTGGCTTCCGGCCCCAGGATCTGGTGCAGGGCTGCATGAACGATGTGCGTTCCGGTGTGGGCCTGCTCGGCCGCGTGGCGGCGTTCACGGTCGACGGCGGCGCGCACCAGCGAGTCAGCACCGATTTCACCTTCGCGGACAATCGCCTTGTGCACGCTCAGACCCTTCACGGGGCGCTGGACGTCGAGGACCTCGACGACGAACCCGTCACCGGTGATCAGGCCCGTGTCCGCGGCCTGGCCGCCGGCCTCGGCGTAGAACGGTGTTTCGGCAAGCACAAGTTCGATCTCGTCACCGGTGGCTGCCTGCTGTACCTGGCGGCCGGCGCTGAGCAGGCCGCGGACGCGGGATTCGCCTTCGAGCTCGGTGTAGCCGGTGAAGACGGTCTCGCCCTGGCCCAGGAGCTCCTGGAAGACGCTGACGTCGGCGTGGCCGCCCTTCTTGCCCTTGGCATCAGCCTGGGCGCGCTGGCGCTGTTCCTGCATCAGGCTGCGGAAGGCCGGCTCGTCTACCTTCAGGCCGGCCTCCTCGGCCATCTCGAGCGTGAGGTCGATGGGGAACCCGTAGGTGTCATGCAGGGTGAAGGCATCCTCGCCGGAGAGCGGCTTGTTGGCTGCCTTGGATTCCTTGACCGCGTCCTCAAGCCGGGCAGTGCCGGACGCAATGGTGCGCAGGAACGCCTTCTCTTCGGCGTAGGCGATGCGGCTGATCCGGTCGAAGTCGGTTGCCACCACGGGGTACACGCCCTTCATGGCGTCGCGCGAAGCCGGCAGCAGTTCAGGCAGGCAGGCATGTTCCACACCCAGGAGGCGCATTGACCGGACGGCGCGTCGGATCAGGCGGCGCAGGACGTAGCCGCGGCCCTCGTTGGAAGGCGTCACGCCGTCGGAGATCAGCATCAGGGCAGAGCGGATGTGGTCGGCGACGACACGCATGCGGACGTCGTCCGTGTGGTGGGGGTCCTCCGGTGTCTCGGCGGAGGTGTATTCCTTGCCGGACAGTTCCGCGGCCTTGTCGATCACCGGACGGACCTGGTCGGTCTCGTACATGTTCTCGACGCCCTGCAGGATCATGGCGAGGCGTTCCATGCCCAGGCCGGTGTCGATGTTCTTCTTGGGCAGCTCACCAACAATGTCGAAGTCAACCTTGGAGCGCACGTTTTCGATCTGGTACTGCATGAACACGAGGTTCCAGATCTCGATGTAGCGGGTCTCGTCCGCCAGCGGCCCGCCTTCGACGCCGTAGGCAGGTCCACGGTCGTAGTAGATCTCTGAGCAGGGACCGGCCGGGCCGGGCTGGCCCGTCGACCAGTAGTTGTCCGACTTGCCCATGCGCTGGATGCGCTCAGCGGGGACGCCCGTGTTCTTCAGCCACAGTTCCTCGGCTTCGTCGTCCTCCTCATAGACCGTCACCCACAGCCGCTCGGGCGGAAGACCGTAGCCGCCGTCGTCAACGCTCTTGGTGAGCAGCTCCCAGGCGAACTTGATGGCGTCTTCCTTGAAGTAGTCGCCGAAGGAGAAGTTGCCGCACATCTGGAAGAACGTGCCGTGGCGGGCAGTCTTGCCCACTTCCTCGATGTCGCCGGTGCGGATGCACTTCTGGACGCTGGTGGCGCGGGAGTAGGGCGCTTCCTCGCGGGCGGTGAGGTAGGGAATGAACGGGACCATGCCGGCCACCGTGAACAACAGCGAGGGGTCGCTGGAGACCAGCGATGCGGAGGGAACCGCGGTGTGGCCCTTGCTGACAAAAAAGTCCACCCAGCGCTTTGTGATCTCCTGCGACTTCATGAGCTGTTTTCTTACCCTTCGTGGTCCGCGCCGCCGGGCGGCACGGGAATTTCGTTCAGGTGGCGGGATCCCGAATGGGGGTCCTGCCGGTAGTTGGCTGGCTGCCGGTGAAATGCCCTGCCGGGCTTAGCGGCGGACCACTTCAGCGGATTCGATGCCCAGGGCCGTCCTCAGGTCGGTTTCCCGTTCATGCATCCCTGCGCGGACGGCGTCGGCGAAGTCGTAAACTCCGTCGGCCAGCCGTCCCACTGTGCGGTTGAGGCCCTCCGGCCCGAGGCTGGACTGGGCCTGGCTCACTTTTCGGAAGGCAATGACGCCAATGGCCACGCCGATTCCCATCCAGACAATTCTTTTCATGTTTGTTCTTTTCGAATCTAGCGGCTGCGGCGCCCGGCGGCGGGCTTCCGGCGGTTGGCGAAGGCGCTGCGGACGCCGTAGCTGAAGGCGGCAACCTTGATGAGCGGGGAACCAACCGTTGCGGCGACCAGCGAGGACAGTGCTGAGATGTTGGCGGACGCATCCGAGACGTTCGACGAGATGCCGTCAACCTTCTTCAGCTGCTGGTTGGTGGTGGACACGGTGGCCGTGACCTCGTCCATCAGGGGGGTGGCGCCGTCGCTAAGGGACCTGATGGTGGTCCGCACCTCATCGAAGACTTTTCCCAGCTTCAGGATGGGCACCGCAAGCAGCAGGACCAGGAGCGCGAACACCCCGGCAGCGATCAGGCCGGCAATATCGCCACCAGACATAGACGTTCATCTCCTCGAAATTCCGTGGGTGGGTCCCATCCTGCAGGCGCCCGGAGGGGGCGCCGCGCAGATGTCCCCCAAGTACCTTACATACAAAGAAGCCCGCGGCGCTTGCCACGGGCTTCTTTGGGTACGCTGCTGGGATTTAGCGTGCGTAGAATTCGACGACGAGCTGCTCTTCGCAGGTCACCGGGATTTCGGAACGCTTGGGTCGGCGCACCAGGCGGGCCTGCAGCGCTTCCAGCTTGACGTCCAGGTAGGCCGGAACGGCAGGCAGGACGTCGCGGTGAGCGCCGGCTGCGGCAACCTGGAGCGGAACCATGGTTTCGCTGCGGCTGTGGACGTGGACCAGCTGGCCTTCGCCGACGCGGAACGACGGGCGGTCAACGCGGACGCCGTCAACCATGATGTGGCGGTGCACAACCAGCTGGCGGGCCTGGGCGATGGTGCGGGCGAAGCCGGCACGCAGGACCAGGGCGTCAAGGCGCATTTCGAGCAGTTCGATGAGGTTCTCACCGGTCAGGCCCTTGGTGCGGCGGGCCTCTTCGAAGGCACGGGTCATCTGTGCTTCGCGGATGCCGTACTGGGCGCGCAGGCGCTGCTTTTCGCGCAGGCGTACGGCGTAGTCGGAGTCCTGCTTCTTGCGGGCACGGCCATGCTCACCGGGGCCGTACGGGCGGCGCTCCATGTACTTGGCGGCCTTGGGGGTCAGAGCAATGCCGAGGGACCGCGAGAGGCGGGCCTGACGGCGAGCACGAGTGTTGTTAGCCACTTGTGTCCTTCCAATATCTGCGGTGTGTCAGTGTTACTGGCCTCCACGATGGAGAGCATCGGCCAACCGCTGCCTTTTGCTACTGGGCGCAGGGCATAACCTTGCCAACCTGAATTGGGGAGATTGTGCGTCCGCGCCTTGCCAGACAAAGATTCAGCTTACCACGCCATTACTTGCCCCGGACAATCCTCCGCAGTCGTTCCAGCCGTTGGGCGATATCCCGTTCGGCACCGTTGCCGGTGGGCTGGTAGTAGTCGCGGCCCACCAGGTCATCCGGCGGGTACTGCTGGGTGGCCACTGCGTGCGGCGCATCGTGGGCGTACTTGTAGCCCACGCCGTGGCCCAGCTGCTTGGAGCCCGGATAGTGGGCATCGCGCAGGTGCGCAGGAATTCCGACGCCGAGGCCCGCCCGCACGTCCGCGATCGCTTTGTTGATGCCCATGTAGGCGGCGTTCGACTTTGGTGCGGTGGCGAGGTGGACGACGGCCTCGGCCAGGATGATCCGGCCTTCGGGCATACCGATGAGCTGGACCGCCTGTGCTGCTGCCACGGCGGTCTGCAGCGCGGTGGGGTCCGCCATGCCCACGTCCTCCGCCGCGGAGATGACGATCCGGCGGGCCACGAACCGGGGGTCCTCGCCCGCCTCGAGCATCCGGGCGAGGTAGTGCAGGGCCGCGTCCACGTCGGATCCCCTGATGGATTTGATGAACGCACTGGTTACGTCGTAGTGCTGGTCGCCCGCGCGGTCATAGCGGACGGCGGCGGCATCCAGGGCGCGCTCGGTGTGGCGCAGCTCCACGGTGACCGGCTCTTCGGTGCCCGGCGCGGAAGGTGCGCCTTCCTCCCCCACGGAACGTTCGACGTCGTCCGCGTCACCGAACGCGACGCCGGCCGCGGCCTCCAGGGCGGTAAGGGCACGGCGGGCGTCGCCGCCGGACAGCCGGACCAGGTGTTCCAGCGCTTCATCGCTGAGCCGGACCTTGCCGCCCAGCCCCCGCGGATCCTCCACGGCCCTTACGAGGAGGCCCTCGATGTCCGCATCGGTCAGGGGCTTGAGCGTGAGGAGCAGGGAGCGGGACAGCAGGGGCGAGACCACCGAGAAGGAGGGGTTTTCCGTGGTGGCAGCCACCAGGACCACCCAGCGGTTTTCGACGCCGGGCAGCAGGGCATCCTGCTGGGCCTTGTTGAAGCGGTGGATTTCATCGAGGAACAGCACCGTGGTGGTCTTGTACAGGTCGCGGGCCGTCAGGGCGTCGTCCATGACGCGGCGGACGTCCTTGACGCCGGCGGTGATGGCGGAAAGTTCCACGAACTTGCGCCCGGGGCCCCTGGCGATGACGTGCGCCAGGGTGGTCTTGCCGGTACCGGGAGGGCCCCAGAGGATCAGGGAGCTGGGTCCGGCTGGACCGGAGGCGTCCGCGCCTGCCCCGGCGGCCAGCTGGCGCAGCGGCGACCCCTGGCCAAGCAGGTGTTGCTGGCCCACCACTTCGTCCAGCGTGCGGGGCCGCATGCGCACAGCCAGCGGGCTCCGCGGCGAACCCTTGCCCCGCGAACCCTGTCCCCGGGAACCTGCGCTTTCCCCCGCGACGGGACGCTCGTCGTCGTCGTTTTCTGGGCCGTTCCCGAAGAGATCATCCACATAGATAGGCTACTTCCAGTCCACCACCTGCTTTTCCATCTCCCCCGATACGAAGGGACTGCCATGTCCGCCCCAGGTCCCCCCGGTGCCCCGCCGTCAGTTCGGACGGCGTTCGTGTCCGGTGCCCGGCTGGCCGGCTGGGCGGAGCGCTTCGGTTCCTCCCACGGCGGCTACCGGCTGCAGGACGGCGACGACGGCCTCCTCCTTGTGGCGTCCGACGGCACCGGGGCGCTCCTGCAGGCGCCGTGGCCGGCCGACGGACGCCCCGGGCGCGGAACCGGCCCCTTGGAGCGGCTGGCTGCGCTTGCGTCGCAGCCGCGCCGGCTGGGGTTGCTGCTGGTGCGGCGGGGCGGATACGGCATCGGGGTGGCAAGCGAAGGCATGCTGCTCGCGTCCAAGGCGGGCACCCGGTACGTCCAGTCCCGCACGGCGGCGGGCGGCCAGTCCCAGCAGCGGTTCGCCCGGCGCCGCTCCAACCAGGCGGACGCCCTGGTGGGAGCCGTGGCACAGCAGGCGGCGGAAGTGTTCCGCGCGGCCGCCTTCGAGTACCTGGTGCCGGGCGGCGACCGGACCCTGGCCGACCTGGTCCTGGAGGAACCGGCCCTGCGTGATTACGCCCGCCTGCCGCGCCTTGCCTACCTGGACGTAGCCGAACCCCGGGCCGCCGTGCTGAAGAAGGCCGCGGCGGACGCCTGCTCGGTAAGGGTGACAGTGACCGATCCGCCAGGCTGAGCCTGACGGGAGCAGGGGGCGGCACAGGAGGAGGATTACCATTGAGCGGGAATCCGAAGGAGCAATGTGGCCAATTCCGCGTCGGGCGAGTCGATTATCGGCCGCTTCGTGAAGATCGTGAGTGCATTCGACGACCGCCCTAGTTCCATGAGCGTCGCCGAACTTGGGCGCAGGACCGGGCTGCCGGTCACCACCACCTACCGGCTGGTCAACGATCTGCTCCACGAACGGCTGCTCGAACGTGAGCCCGGCGGCGACATCCATATCGGCACCCGGATGTGGGAACTGGCCTCCCGGGGGTCCAAGACGCTCAGCCTGCGGGAAGCCGCGCTGCCTTTCATGGAGGACGTCCAGTCCGTGGTGCAGCACTCCACCACGCTGGGCATCCTGGATTCGGACGAAGTGCTGTACATCGAGCGCCTGGGCTCGGATAAGACCATCGTGGACATCACCAAAGTTGCGGGCCGGCTGCCGCTCCACGCGACGTCGTCGGGCCTTGTCCTCCTGGCACACTCCCCCGCGGCCTACCAGGACAGGTTCTTGGCCCGGCCCCTGACGAAATTCACCGAAACGACGCTGACCGACCCGTCCGAGCTGCGCCGCCATCTGGCCGCGATCAGGCAGCGGGGCTTTGCAGCCATGCCGGGCGTGATTGTTCCCGAATCCAGCGGCATCGCCGTTCCCGTCTTCGGACCGGACAACTCCATCCGCGCGGCGCTCAGCGTGGTGGTCCCGCGCAACGAGGAGAATGCAGCCGCCCGGGTGCCCGTGCTGATGGCATCGGCCCGCGGGATCTCGCGGGCCCTCGGCTGGCGGGGCGAGTTGAAGGGCACCCTTCGCCAGAGCCACTAGGCAAAGCCACGAGAACTAACTTTTGCCGTTGATCGGTAAACATGTGGTTCCAGTCACAGCTCCCCTGCAACTCTGGCTGGGATGCAGCAACGAGGCTGCTGGAGTTACGAGGAGCAGACCGCATGAACACCACAGCGAACCGCGTGGCAGGCAAGACTGCAGTCGTCACAGGCGGCCGCGGTGACCTGGGCAGGGCCACTGCCGCCCTGCTGGCAGAACACGGCGCAGCAGTCGCCAGCCTGGACGTTGCCGGCATCCCCGCCGCAACCTCCCACACCAACGTCAAAGAGTACGACGTCGATGTCACCAGCGAGGAGAGCGTCGCGGAAGCCATCCGCCAGGTCCGCGAGGATCTCGGGACGCCGGACATCCTGGTCAACGCCGCCGGAATAATTGGGCCGGCCGGAGCCTCGCACACCGCCTCGGTGTCCGACTTCGACACGATCTTCAACGTCAACGTCAAGGGCGTTTGGCTCATGACCAAGCACGTGGTCCCCGGCATGATCGAAAAGGGCGCCGGCAGTATCGTCAACTTCTCCTCCATCCACGGAATCACGGGCGGACGGAACGTGCCGCTGTACCACGCGACCAAGGGTGCAGTCCGGCTCCTGAGCAAGTCCGATGCGGCGGCGTACGGTGCCCACGGCATCCGGGTGAATTCCATCCACCCCGGCTCCATGGACACCCGGATGAGCCGCCGCTCCGCCGAGCAGTCGGACATCGGCGCTGATGCCTACTACAAGCAGCTGGTGGGCTCCAATCCCCTTCCCCGGCAGGGCAAACCGGACGAGATCGCCTACGGGGTGCTGTACCTGGCCTCCGACGAGTCCCGCTTCACCACCGGTTCCGAGCTGGTTATCGACGGCGGCTACACCGCCGTCTAACCGGCCGCCGGGTTCCCGGCCCTGGCAGCCGCTTGACAGAGCCGTTGGCGCAGGCATCTGCGCAACCATTTCCTCCTCCTGAAAGGCAACACCCATGAAATTCGTCAATGGAACCGCAGCCGAAAGCTACGACGTCGTCGTCGTCGGATCCGGCGCCGGCGCACTCACCGCGGCGGCCACCGCAGCGCGCGCCGGCAAGTCCGTCCTCGTCCTGGAAAAGAGCCCCCTGCTGGGCGGCACGTCCGCCGTCTCCGGCGGCATGCTGTGGGTGGCGGATAACCACCACGCCCGGGAAGCCGGCATGACCGATTCGAAGGAAGCGGCCGCAAAGTACGTGCGTGCCGTGGCCCGGGGACGCGGACGGGAGGAGCTCCTGGACGCCGCCCTGGACTACGGGGACCAGATGCTCCGCTTCGTTGAAGAGGAATGCGGCGTCCGCTTCATCTTCCTCAACAACTTCCCGGACTACCGCCAGGACCTCCCCGGCGCCGTGGAGGGCGGCCGCACGGTGGAACCCGAGCTGTTCAACAGCAAGGAAGCCATCGGCAAGCTCACCGCGCACGTCCGCACTGACGGCCGGGCCCCGTTCACAATGCAGGAATACGAAAACTGGGGCGCCTTCACCAAGTTCCCCTGGGACGACCTCAACCAGCGCCAGGCTGACGGGCTCGTGGCCAAGGGCCAGGCCCTGGTGTCCATGCTCCTTGCCAGCCTGGTCCGCGACGGTGCCGCACTAGTCACCGAAGCACGGGGCCGTCGGCTGCTGACAGACGGCACCCGGGTAACCGGCGTCGAGCTCGAATCCGGTCAGGCCTTCCACGCAAACGATGCCGTAGTACTGGCCACCGGCGGCTTCGAATGGGACAAGGCACTCGCCGACTCGATGCTGGCCTCGCGGCTTTACACGATGTGCTCGCCGCCCTCGAACACCGGCGACGGCCTGCGGATGGCCCAGCGGATCGGCGGCCAGACCCGCGGCACCAGGGAAGCCTGGTGGGCCCCAATGTCCGTCACCGGGGACACCCGGGACGGCCAGCCGATCGGCACCCTGCTGCGCTTCGAACGCCAGGGCCCTGGATCGATCATGGTGAACCGCCACGGCCGCCGCTTCGCCAACGAGTCGCAGAACTACAACGACCTCGCCCGGAGCCTGCAGTCCTGGGACTCCCCCAAAAACCAGACCCTCAATACCCCTGCCCATGTAATCGTGGACCACGCCTACATGGAGCGCTATGGCATCCTGGCCCACCGCGCCGGCCAGCCCACTCCCGGCTACCTGATCGAGGCGGACACATTAGAAGAACTCGCGGCCAAGATCAACGTGCCTGCGGAAAACCTCCGCGCAACCGTGGCACGGTTCAACGAATACGCGGTCAAGGGCGAAGACCCCGACTTCGGCCGCGGTGAAAGCGCCTACGACAAGTACTGGGGCGACGAGGAGAACCCGTACCCGAACCCCTCCCTCGGTCCGCTGCAGACCGGGCCGTTCTACGCCATGGAAGTGGTCAATGGCGCTTTCGGCACCAACGGCGGCGTTGCAACCGACGGGCTGGCCCGCGTGCTCGACGTCGACAACCAGCCCATCAAGGGCCTGTTCGCCGCAGGAAACACGACCGAAAACGCCTACGCAGCCGGATACCCCGGCGCCGGAGCAACCCTTGGGCCAAGCATGACTATGGGCTACCTGGCAGGCCGCACCATCGCCGGGCTGCGGCCGGAGTATTGCGCGGCTGAACGAAACGGAGCAGGCGCGGAACTGGTGGGTGCCTGAGATGATCCGCCATACCGTGCTCTTCAAGTTCAAACCGGATTTTCCGCCCGCTGACAAGCATGCCTGGATCACCGGACTCGACAGGATGGCCGGGAACATTCGCGGCATGCTCAGCCTGACCCACGGCGCTAACGTGCTCGGGACCGAGCGCTCTTTCGACTACGCCATTGTGGCCGATTTCGAATCGGTCGAGGACATTGCGGTCTACAACACCCATCGCCTGCACGAGCCGCTTAAGTCCTACTCATTTCCCAACAGCCAGCAAATCCTCTCGGTGGACTTCCACCTGGCGGATTCCCAGCAGGCTCCCACTGAGACACCGACGTCTTGAGGAGAACCATGCAGTCCATGTCCCCATCCCAATCCGCACCAGATACTGCCCAGCGTAAGACTCCGGGCAAAGCGGCGTTGGCGTCCTTCCTCGGCAGCACGCTTGAGTACTACGATTTCTTCATCTACGGGACGGCCGCCGCCCTGGTCTTTCCGCACATCTTCTTTCCGACCGCAGACCCGGCGGTCGGGTTGATCAGTGCATTTGCCACGTTCGGCGTAGCCTACGTCGCCCGTCCGGTTGGAGGCCTGGTCATGGGCCACTTCGGGGACAAACTGGGCCGCAAGAAAATCCTGCTGCTCACCCTGGGCATCATGGGCCTGTCGTCATTGGGTATCGGGTTCCTGCCCGGCTACGAACAGGTGGGCATCTGGGCCCCGATCCTCCTGGTGGCCAGCCGCCTGGCCCAGGGGTTTTCCGCCGGCGCGGAATCGGCGGGCGCCTCGACCCTGACCCTCGAACATTCACCGGAAGGAAAAAGGGGCTTCTTCACCAGCTTCGTGATGACCGGCTACGCCTCCGGCATGGTGCTTGCCACCCTCGTCTTTATTCCCGTGGCAGCCCTGCCACAGGAAGCCATGATGGCTTGGGGATGGCGCATTCCCTTCTGGCTCTCCATCGTGGTCCTCGGGATCGCTTATTGGGTGCGGACGCACCTGGACGAGACCCCCGTTTTTGAGGAAGCCCAGGCAACGGACCAGGTGGCCCCGATGCCGATTAAGGAAGTGCTCAGGTTCCAGGGGGCTGACGTTATGCGCGTCGTGGGGATGTCCATCATGTCCGTCATGCAGACCGTTTTCACCGTGTTCGGATTGGCCTATGCCACCACTACTGCCGGCTTTGACCGAGCGTCCATCCTGACCGTCAATGCTGTGGCCATCGGACTGTCGATGGTGGCCATGCCGCTCGCGGCCAGGCTTTCGGACCGGATAGGACGACGCCCCTTGCTGCTTACGGCCGCCATCGGCTGCTCGGTTACGATCTTCCTCTACTTCCTCGCCCTGTCCTCCGGCAACCTCGCGCTGGTCTTCCTGTCCGCCTTCCTCAACATGACGGTGCTCTATTCGGGCTTCAACGGCATTTGGCCGGCATTCTTCGCCGAACAGTTCGCCGCCCCCGTCCGTTACACCGGAATGGCACGGGGTAACCAGCTCGGACTGGTTCTCGCCGGATTCGCACCAATGATTGCCGGCATGCTCCTTGCCCCCGGTATAACCGGTTGGATTCCGGTGGCTGTCTTCGCCACGGTCTGCATGCTTATCGCGGCAGCATCGGCCTTCTACTCCCCGGAGACCTTCAGGACACCTATTGCCGAACTGGGCACCTCCTACCTCAAGGGATCCGCACAGCGCCGTGATCTGCTGCTGGCAAGCAGGCACGAACTGCAGGACGCACCAACAGCCGGCACCCGGATCCACTGATCCCGCGGGCCCCCTAATGCAGCCCTAGCAACCAGTCAGGGCGCGCTGCGGGCGTTCCTGCCGGTACAGGTAGCGGCCGGCCTCACGGAACCCGGCTTTCCCGTAGAGTTGCTGCGCCCCACGGTTCGCCGCTGTGACCAGAAGCCAGAAGCCGTCCACTCCCCGCTCGTTGCCTGCCCGCAGCAGCGACTGCAGGATGGCGGCCGCGAAGCCCTGGCGGCGCGCGGCGGGCAGGGTAGCCATGCAGTACAGGCCGCCCTGCCCGCTGCCGCCCGGGAGGGCAAGGCGGCCGACGGCGGAAGCCCTGCCATCGCCGTCCCGCACCAGGGCATACACGGAGGGGCAGCCCTTAAGGATGGTTTCGGCGACGGCCAGGGAGTCCTCCCCGCCGCGGCCGTCCACCTCCCACCAAACCCGCAGCCACTCCCCTGACGGCTCCGTGGAGAGTTCCACCTCCGGTGTGGCGCCTGCGGGAATCCGGGCGTCCACGGCGCTGCGGGTCATGACCAGGGTCTCGGACTGGCGGGTGAAGCCCTCCGCGTCCAACAGTTCATGGAGACCGGACGCTGCCGGGGTGTCGAAGACCTGGAAGATGACCGGGAGGCTGCGGCTGCGGTACCAGGCCCTGGCCTCCCTGAGCAGGCCCGGGAGGTCGTCGCTGCACTGGTCGCCACCGTACTGTTCACTGCGTGGCCAGATGGAGTTGGCCCGTTGGGTGACGCCTTCGGCCGCACGAAACGTCCAGCCGCCGGCATCATGGCGGTCCGGTGCGGGCCATGCTGCGTCCATGGCGGCTTCAAGGCCCAGGGGTGCGGGGTGGACCCGGCTCGGTGTGGTCACGGGGCTGTTCCTTCCTTAACGGCAGGAGGTCCCCCGGGCAGACCGGGGAACCTCCAATGATTGCGGCCTTGGGCCACTAACCGTGCACTACTGCTTGTCTTCGGGCTTCTTCACTTCCGGCTTCTTGGCCTCCGGCTTGAAGTCCACGCCGGCCTCCTTGCGCTGCTGGGGCGTGATGGGGGCCGGTGCTTCCGTGAGGGGGTCGTGGCCGCCACCGGACTTCGGGAAGGCGATGACGTCGCGGATGGACTCCACCCCTGCCAACAGCGACACCACGCGGTCCCAGCCGAACGCGATACCGCCGTGCGGGGGTGCGCCGTACTTGAAGCCCTCCAGCAGGAATCCGAACTTGGTCTGCGCGTCTTCCTTGTCCAGGCCCATCAGTTCAAAGACGCGCTCCTGCACGTCACGCTGGTGGATACGGATTGAACCGCCGCCGATTTCGTTGCCGTTGCAGACAATGTCGTAGGCGTAGGAGAGCGCCGACTCGGGATCTTTGTCGAACGTGTCAAGGAATTCCGGCTTGGGTGAGGTGAAGGCGTGGTGCACGGCAGTCCACTGGCCTCCGCCGACAGCAACGTCGCCGGAGGCAACGGCAGCGGCGGCCGGCTCGAACATGGGTGCGTCCACAACCCAGCAGAAAGCCCAGTCCGTGGGATCGATCAGGCCGGTACGGTGGCCGATTTCCACGCGGGCCGCACCCAGCAGGGCGCGCGAGGGGGTCTTTTCACCAGCGGCGAAGAAGATGCAGTCGCCGGGCTTCGCGCCCACAGCGTCGGCCAGGCCGGCGCGCTCGAACTCGGTGAGGTTCTTCGCCACGGGGCCGGCGAGTTCGCCGTCCTCCTTGTACAGGACGTAGGCAAGGCCCTTGGCGCCGCGCTGCTTGGCCCATTCCTGCCACGCGTCCAGGGCACGGCGTGCCTGGGAAGCGCCGCCGGGCATGACCACGGCACCCACGTAGGGAGCCTTGAACACGCCGAAGTTGGTGTCCTTGAAGAAATCGGTGAGCTCGGTCAGTTCCAGCCCGAAGCGAAGGTCCGGCTTGTCGGAGCCGTACCGCGCCATGGCGTCGGCGTAGGTGATGCGCTGGATGGGCGTCGGGATGTCCGCTCCGATGAGCTGCCACACTGCCTTAACGATGTTTTCGCCCAGCCGGATGATGTCGTCCTGGTCGACGAAGCTGGCCTCGATGTCCAGCTGGGTGAATTCCGGCTGCCTGTCCGCACGGAAGTCCTCGTCGCGGTAGCAGCGTGCAATCTGGTAGTACTTCTCGAACCCGCCCACCTGCAGCAGCTGCTTGAAAAGCTGCGGGGACTGCGGGAGGGCGTACCAGGAACCCGGGGCCAGGCGTGCCGGAACCAGGAAGTCACGGGCGCCTTCCGGCGTCGAACGCGTCAGCGTGGGCGTCTCAATCTCCACGAAGCCCTCCTGGTGGAGCAGGTCGCGCGCCACCCGGTTGGCCTCGGAGCGGAGGCGCAGGTTGCGGCTGGGGCCGGGGCGTCGCAGGTCAAGGTAGCGGTGCTTGAGGCGGGCTTCCTCGCCGACTTCCACGTGTTCGTCAATCTGGAACGGCAGGGGGTCGGAGGTGTTGAGGATGGTGACGTCCTCGGCAATGACCTCGATCTCTCCCGTCGCGAGGGCGGGATTCTCGTTACCCTCCGGACGCTTGGATACGGTGCCCGTGACCTGCAGGACGTACTCGTTGCGCAGTCCGTGGAACACTTCTTCCTCGCGGACCACCACCTGGGCCACGCCGGAAGCGTCGCGAAGGTCAACGAATGCCACACCACCGTGATCACGACGGCGGCCCACCCAGCCGGCCAGGGTTACGGTTTGTCCAATGTGCTCGGAACGAAGGGATCCGAGGTCATGTGTGCGCAGCACAGCACGCCTTTCTGCGGGAAAACAGTGGGAAGTTTCAATATGATCGTTGCGGGAACGATCCCGTCCGAGTTTACCCGCTGGAAAGGGAATGCCGCCGCATGAGCGAACCGCAGCAGCTGCAGCGCAGGCTCGGGACCTTTGATGCCACCGCGATCGGACTCGGTTCCATGCTGGGCGCCGGCGTGTTTGTGGTGTTCGCTCCGGCCGCGGCGCTGGCAGGGAATCTTCTGGTCCTGTCAGTACTGATCGCAGGAGCGGTGGCGTACTGCAACGCCGTGGCCTCTGCCGCCCTCGCCGCCAAGTACCCCACCAGCGGCGGTACTTATGTGTACGGCCGGAACCAGCTCGGCGAGTGGCCGGGCTTCCTGGCAGGCTGGGGTTTCGTGACAGGCAAGACGGCGTCCTGCGCAGCCATGGCGTTGACGTTCGGCAGCTACGTGGCGCGGGATTATGCGGTCCCGGTTGCTGTGGCCGCCGTCGTGGCGCTCACCGGAGTCAACCTGTTCGGCATTACCCGGACCGCCCTGCTGACACGCATTCTGCTGTGCATGGTCCTGGCGACGCTGGTCTTCGTCGCCGTGGCCGCGTGGCTGGGCCCGCACGCCGCGGCGGAACTGACCGGGCCGCCGTCGGGCAACCCGGCGGGAGTCCTGCCGGCAGCCGGGCTCATGTTCTTCGCTTTTGCCGGCTATGCCCGGATCGCCACGCTGGGTGAAGAGGTCAAAGACCCCACACGGGCCATCCCGCGGGCCATCCTGGCGGCCCTGGCAGCCGCTTTCGCCATCTACCTGCTGCTGGCACTGCTCCTGCTGAACCATCTCGGAGAGCGGCTTGCCGCGTCCGGAACTCCCCTGCTGGACGCAGTATTGGATTCCCGTCTTGCCCCTGCCGCGCCGCTGGTGCAGGCGGGCGCAGCCGCTGCGTGCCTGGGCGCCCTCCTAGCCCTCATCACCGGCGTGGGGCGGACCACCCTGGCCATGGCACGGGAACGCGATCTTCCGGGTCCGCTGGCAAAGGTAGGCGGCACCCACACCGTCCCGTTCGTGGCGGAACTTGCCGTGGCCGCCGTCGTCATCCTGCTCCTGCTGACCACCAACGTGATGACGGTGGTGGGCTTCTCAAGCTTCGGCGTACTGGTGTATTACGCCGTGGCGAACGCGTCCGCCTTCACCCTCACGACCCATCCCGGCTATGCTCCCCGCTGGCTGAACGCCGTGGGGTTCCTGGGCTGCGTCGTCCTTGCCTTCACCCTGCCGCCGGCGCCCGTCCTGACCATGGCCGCGGTACTCGCAGCGGGGGTGGCCGGGCGCTGGCTGGTGCTGCGCCTCCGGCAGCGCCAGCCCAAGCGCTGAGTTCCCGGGCTACACGGAGGCTGCTGCGGGGGCGGTTGTTTCAACCTGAACCGTCAGGTCCTCCAGCGGCGGCATCCAGGTTTCGGGTGCCGCCAGCACCTGTTCGCCGGTACGGATGTCCTTGACCTGGTGCGTGCCGTCCTCGTCGGTGAACCAGACGAACGGGATGCCCCGCCGGTCCGCGAACTTGATCTGCTTGCCGAACTTTTCTGCCTTGGCCGCCACTTCAGTGGGAATGCCCCTGCTGCGCAGGAGCGCGGCGACGTCCTGGGCGCCGCCCCAGCTGTCGTCGTGGTTCAGGGCCACCAGCACCGCCGTGGGAACCGAACGGGAGGCCTTGGCCAGGTCCTGGCTCAGGATCCGGGACACCAGACGGGTGACGCCGATGGACAGCCCGACGCCCGGGAACTTCCGGTTGCCCTTGGACGCCAGGGCGTCGTACCGGCCGCCGGAGCAGATGGACCCGAGTTGCTCGTGGCCCACCAGCACGGTCTCCACCACGGTGCCGGTGTAATAGTCCAGGCCGCGGGCGATGCTGAGGTCGGCCAGCACCTTGCCGGGAGCCCGCTGCACGGCGGCATCGATGACCTGTTCCAGTTCGTCCAGGCCTTCATCCAGGAGCTCGTTGGTGACGCCGAGGGCCCGGACCTGCGCCACGAAGGATGTGTCTTCCGTGCGGATGGCTGCCAGCTGCAGCGCCTTGGCGGCCTGGTCATCGGAAGCGCCCAGTTCGCTCTTCAGCAGTTCAGCCACCTTGGCGGGACCGATCTTTTCAAGCTTGTCGATGCTGCGCAGCACGCCTGCGGTGTCATCGAGGCCGATGCCGCGGTAGAAGCCCTCCGCGAGCTTGCGGTTGTTGATCCGGAGGCGGAAGTCGGGGATGGGCAGGGCGCTGAGGGCCTCGGCGATGACCAGTGCAATCTCAACGTCGTAACGGAACGGAAGCTCGCCGTCGCCCACCACATCGATGTCCGCCTGGGTGAACTCGCGGGCCCGGCCTTCCTGGGGCCGCTCGCCGCGCCACACCTTCTGGATCTGGTAGCGGCGGAACGGGAAGGCGAGGTAGCCGGCGTTTTCGACGACGTAGCGGGCAAACGGCACCGTCAGGTCAAAATGCAGGGCCAGCGCGTGGGGATCCGCTTTGCCGCCCTTCACCGGGTTGTCGCTCTCATCCTCCTGGAGCCGGCTGAGTCCGTACACTTCCTTGTCGATCTCGCCCTTGCGGAGCAACTGACCCACCGTCTCCACAGCCCGGGTTTCGATCGAGGCAAAACCATGGAGTTCAAAGACCCTGCGCAGGGTATCGAGCACATGCAGCTCCACCAGCCGCTCCTCTGGAAGCCACTCGGGGAATCCGGACAGGGAGGCGGTGCGTGCCATGGGGAAGGTTCTCCTTAGGGATGGAAGGCGCGGCGCACTGCCGGCCACACCGTTCAGAGACGGCGTACGGCGGCAGCACAGCCGGCCATGCATAAACTATGTGCGGCAGCCAGTTTATGCGTTCCTCCGTGTGCATCTCTAATACGGCGGACGGCACTGACTCGCCGCTGATTCCTGCGCGCCGCGGCCAACCGCGGCACACCCGCAGCCCGACGATGAGGAGGACCCTTGCCGGCCAGTTCACGCAGTGCCCGCGAAACGAAACGGCGCATCCTGCAAATGGAAGCCAAGCGTGACTTCCGGCGCGACCAGGAGAAGCGGCGCAAACGCGACAACCTCGTGGCCGCCGGCGCGGGAACCGCCGCCGTAGTGCTTGCCGTCGTCCTCCAACTCACGGCGTTCGCCGGGAACCCGACCGAGGACGAGTATGCCGCCGCCCAGGCAGGCCTGACGGAGCCATCCGCCTCGGCCAGCGCCTCCCCCACTCCATCCGCTGCGGCAACCAACGGGCCGAACATCCCGGCCGCAGACACCGCTGCGGGCAAGACGTTCACGGGCCAGCTGCTGCTGAACGGCAGCCCGCTCGGCGTGGAGGTGGATGGAACCAAGGCTCCGCAGGCCGCCGCGGTCTTCAAGTCGCTCAGCGACCAAGGCTATTTCAACGGCAAGACGTGCCACCGGCTCACCACCGCCGACCAGTTCGGCGTGCTGCAGTGCGGCTCACCCAATGGCGACGGCCAGGGCGACCCCAACTACACGTGGGGCCCGTTGGAAAACACCCCGGCGGACAACATGTACCCCGCCGGCACCATCGCCGTGGCCCGTACCGGCAACAACGCCTACGGCAACGGGACACAGTTCTTCATTGTCTACAAGGACACGGCAATTCCGGCAGACGCGGCAGGGGGCTATACCGCGGTGGGAAAGGTGACCTCGGGGCTTGATGTGGTGTCCAACATTGCTGCCGCCGGCGTCACGCCAGGCGCCAGCGACACGGACGGCGCACCAAAACAACCAGTCACGATAGACTCGTTTTCTCTGAAGTAGGAGCCGGGCCGGCAAGGCCGCGGTGCAGTACGTGAGTATTTCCCTCCAAGCGAAAGACTTTTAGCGGTGACAGACAGTCAGAAATCCGACGAAATAGCAACAGGCGTAACCGAACCAACGGCTCCGGCCGAGGACGCTGCCGATACTGCTGCACAGGCCGGGCAGGCACCTGCGGCCCCCGAAGCAACCGCTTCAGAGGAGGGCACTGCTGAAGAGAGCCCTGTCGACGAGGGCACTGTTGATGAGGGCTCTGTTGAGGAGGCCACTGCGCAGGACGCGGAAGACCAGTCCGCGGCAGCCCCTGCCGCGGAGCCGTCCGTGCCTGCTGCCGCAGCCGCTCCGGGGCCCCGGCCGTCAGCACCGTCGCCTGCTGCCTTTGCGTCGCGTCCCAAGCCCGCTGCCGCCGCTCCCGCCGCCGCACCGGTGCCCGCTGCTCCCAGCACATCTGTCGCCGAGGCCTCCAAGTGGGGCCGGGTGGAAGGGGACGGCCACGTCTACCTGAATATCGACGGCGGCGAGCACCCCGTGGGACAGTACCCCGGCGTGAGCGGCGATGAGGCGCTGATCTACTTTGCGCGAAAGTACGACGACGTCGTGGCGCAGATCGTCCTCCTCGAACAGCGCGTCAGCTCCAAGGCTCCCAGCACCGACATGCAGAAGACGGTAACGCACCTGCGTGAACAGCTCGCCGAACGGAACATGGTGGGCGACCTGCGGGCAGCCGAGGCGCGCCTGGACAAGCTCGCCGCCGAGATCACCGAGCTGGAGAAGGCAGAGAAAGCCGAGCACGATGCCGTGCGTGCATCCGAGCTTGCAGCGCGTGAGGCCATCGTCACCGAGGCAGAGCAGATTTCCGGCCAGGATCCCGCCCAGACGCAGTGGAAGACCTCCAGCGCCCGGATGAACGAGCTTTTCGAGAACTGGAAGGCAGCCCAGAAGAGCGGCGTGCGGCTGGGCCGCAGCAACGAGGACGCCCTCTGGAAGCGCTTCCGGGCCGCCCGCACCGTCTTCGACCGTCACCGCCGGGCTTATTTCTCCCAGCTGGACAGCAACAATTCCGCGGCCAAGGCTGCCAAGGAAAAGTTGATCGCTGAGGCCGAGGCGCTTTCCACGTCCACTGACTGGGGCTACGCCGCCGGCGAATACCGCCGCCTGATGGACCAGTGGAAGGCATCGCCGCGGGCAAGCCGCAAGGACGACGACGCGCTGTGGGCCCGGTTCCGCGCCGCGCAGGACGTCTTCTTCACCTCGCGCCAGGCTGCCAACGACGAAATTGACCAGGAATACGCCGCCAACCTTACGGTGAAGGAGGCGTTGCTGGCCGAGGCCAACGGCATCCTTCCGGTGAAGGACCTGGCAGCCGCCAAGAAGGCGCTCCAGTCCGTCCGTGACCGCTGGGAAGAGGCCGGCAAGGTACCCCGGGCGGACATGGGCCGGATCGAAGCCGGGCTCCGGAAGGTGGAAGACGCCGTCCGCCACGCCGAGGAAGAGCAGTGGCAGCGGTCCAACCCCGAACGCAAGGCACGCACCAACAGCGCACTCTCGCAGCTGGAGTCCGCCATTGCCGGGCTCCAGGAAGACCTTGCCAAGGCCGAAAAGAGCGGTGACCAGCGCAAGATCAATGCTGCCCGCGAGGCCCTCGAGGCGCGCCAGGCCTGGCTCGACCAGCTCCAGCGTTCCGCCAGCGAGCTGTCCTAAGCTCTTCTTGCGCTGAGCTTCTTTGGCTTGGGCTGAAGGACACAGGCCCGGTCCCGGTTATCCACATAACCGGACCGGGCCTGTGCCCGTTAACCACGGTCCGGGCAGGATAGGGGTATGGCCACACCACCAGCATCCCCAGCCGCCGGACCGGCAAGGGAACCCTCCGCTTCCGCACCGGGGCCGGGCTGCCCGGCAGGGGGAACAGAGGCGGCCGCGGCGCCACGCTTTCCCGAACTGTACGCACCCGGGGTCCCCTTCGCCGGTCCGGAACTCCAATCCCTGGCCGCCGACGGGCTGCTGGCCCGGTTCCACCAACACGGTTACACGCTTCCAGGGTTGCCGGCGTCCCCGCAGCTGCGGGCAAGGGCAGCCGCGGGCGCTGTGCCGGCGGCCATCCGGCAGCGGGTCGTGGCGGGGCGGATGACTGCGGCGTGGATCTATGGCTGCGCGGCGGAACCGGACAGGCTTGCGCTCCTGGTTGATGCCAAGCGGCGGGTATCCAGCCTGCGGAATACCCGCGGCTGCACGCTTCACGAAGTGAAGTTGGGGCCGTTCGATGTGATCAGCCTGGGCGGCCTGATGGTTTCCAGCCCCTTGCGGACCGCCCTTGACATCGCCCTGCACGTGGAACCGGAGCGTGCCGTGCCGGCCCTCGCCGGCTTGCTGGCGCGCCCGCAGCTGGACGTGCAGTTGCGGCTGCTGGTGCGGGCCATCGAAGCAACACCCAGAGTGCCCCACAAACGGGCTGCCCTGGAAAAGCTCGCCCTGTTAGCTCCTGCGTTTGTTGCCGGTGGTGCGGTAGACGTCGAAGACCCCGTCGATCCTGCGCACGGCGCTCAGGACGTGGCTGAGGTACTTGGGATCGCCCATCTCGAAAGCGAACTTTGAGATGGCCACCCGGTCCGTGGAGGTGTGGACACTGGCGGCGAGGATATTGACGTGGTTGTCGGAAAGGACCCGCGTCACGTCAGACAGCAGTGATTTGCGGTCCAGGGCCTCCACCTGGATTTCCACCAGGAAGACGCTCGACTGGGTTGGCGCCCAGTCCACGTCCACGATCCGGTCCGGCTGGTCCTTCAGGTCCGAGATATTGGTGCAGTCGGTGCGGTGCACGGAGACGCCGGATCCCCTGGTCACAAAGCCCAGGATCGGGTCCGGTGGAACGGGCGTGCAGCAGCGGGCCAGCTTCACCCAGACGTCGCCCACGCCGCGGACCACGACACCGGAGTCGGAGAAGCGGACCTTGCTGACCTGGGTGGGGATGCTGACCTCTTCGACGTCATCATCGGCACTCTCGTTGCCGCCCAGGCTTTCGATCAGCTTTTCCATGACCGACTGGGCAGATGTGTGCCCGTCGCCCACGCCGGCGTAGAGGCCGGAGATGTCCGCGTATTTGAAATCCTCGGCCACGGCGGCCAGGGCCTCGTGCGTCATCAGCCGCTGCAGTGGCAGGTTCTGTTTGCGCATGGCACGCGTCAACAGCTCCTTGCCGCGGTCAATGGCTTCTTCGCGGCGTTCCTTGCTGAACCACTGGCGGATCTTGTTGCGTGCCCTGGCACTCTTGACGAAATGCTGCCAGTCCTGGCTCGGTCCGGCCCCCTCGGCTTTGGACGTGAAGATCTCCACCCAGTCGCCGTGGTTCAGCTCGCTGTTGAGCGGGACCAGCTTGCCGTTGACCCGGGCGCCAATGGTGCGGTGGCCTACCTCCGTGTGCACGGCGTAAGCAAAGTCCACGGGCGTTGACCCTGCCGGCAGAGCCATGACTTCACCCTTGGGCGTGAAGACGAACACTTCGCGGGCGTTGATCTCGAAGCGCAACGAGTCCAGGAACTCGCCGGGATCCGAGGTTTCCTGCTGCCAGTCCACCAGGGAGCGCAGCCACCCCATGTCCCCGTCGCGGGGGCTTCCGGGGCCCACCGCCGTGCGGTTGGGCTGGTCCTTGTACTTCCAGTGGGCCGCCACGCCATACTCGGCCCGGCGGTGCATCTCGTGCGTGCGGATCTGGATCTCCACCGGTTTGCCGCCGGGGCCGATCACGGTGGTGTGCAGGGACTGGTACATGTTGAACTTGGGCATCGCGATGTAGTCCTTGAACCTGCCGGGCAGGGGGTTCCAGCGCGAATGCATGGTGCCCAGGGCGGCGTAGCAGTCCCGGACGGAGTCCACCAGGACACGGACACCCATGAGGTCGTTGATGTCGTCGAAGTCCTTGTCGCGGACAATCATCTTTTGGTAGATCGAGTAGTAGTGCTTGGGCCGGCCGGTAATCGTGGCTTTGATCTTGGCCGCGCGCAGGTCCTCGGTGATCTGGTCGCGGATGACGCCCAGGCTCTTCTCCCGCTCGGGGGTCCGGTCCCCCACCATCCTGACGATTTCCTCGTACACCTTGGGGTAGAGGGCCGCGAACGACAGGTCTTCGAGCTCCCACTTGATGGTGTTCATGCCCAGCCGGTGCGCCAGCGGGGCGAAGATTTCCAGGGTTTCACGGGCTTTGCGGGCAGACGATTCGGCTGATACGAAGCGCCAGGTACGGGCATTGTGGAGCCGGTCGGCCAGCTTGATCATGAGGACGCGGATGTCCTTGGCCATGGCCACGACCATCTTGCGGACCGTTTCCGACTGGGCGGCCTCGCCGAAGCTGACCTTGTCCAGTTTGGTCACGCCGTCCACCAGCATGGCCACTTCCGGCCCGAAGTCCCGCTTCAGGTCCGCGAGGGTGTACGGGGTGTCCTCGACGGTGTCGTGCAGCAGGGCCGCCGCCAGGGTGGTGCCGCTGAGGCCAAGCTCGGCGAGGATGGTGGCCACAGCCACCGGATGGGTAATGTACGGGTCGCCGCTCTTGCGCTTCTGTCCGCGATGGCTCCGCTCAGCTACGTCGAAGGCGCGCTGGATGAGGTCGAAGTCCTCTTTGGGATTGTTGGCCCGGACAGTGCGAAGCAGCGGCTCAAGGATGGGCGAATAGGTGGCTGCTCCACGACCGGTCAGCCGGGCAAGGCGGGACCGGGTGCGCTCCCTCCGGCCGGGAAACGTTGCGCGTGATCCCGAATTGTCGACAGGAACCAGGGACCCCGGGCGCGCGGAGGATGCCGCACCGGCTTGTACACCGGCAGGACTTTTTTCTTCCTCTGCCGTTGGCGCCGACGCCGAACGTTCTTCCAATGAAGCACCCCTCACCACCGTTTAATTACTCCAGTCTATTCCCCCGGGCAGCCACTTTTATAACCGGGCGCGGACAGCCGAAGGCCGGGCAACGCACAGTGTGCATTGCCCGGCCTTTGATGGAGTGACGAGGGCCTGTGGCTGGCCGGTCAGGCTTTAGCCGGCGATGCCGGAACTGCCCGTTCGGTTGAACCGGCACGCCGCTGCTGGACGCGCCGCGCCTGCTTGACCAGGTCCGGTTCGCCCTGGCGGAGCCAGGCGTACATCGGAGCTGCGACGAAGATGGTCGCGGCAGTGCCGATGAGGATCCCGACGAACAGGGCCAGGGACAGGTCGCGCAGCGTTCCGGCACCAAGGAGCCCTGCACCGATGAACAGGATGGCGCCCACGGGGAGGATTGCCACCATCATGGTGTTGATGGAACGCACCAGGGTCTGGTTGACGGCAAGGTTGACTTCCTCACCGAACGTCCGGCGCGTGGATGCGTCGATTCCGGTCGTGTTTTCCCGGATCTTGTCGAAGACCACCACGGTGTCGTACAGGGAGTAGCTCAGGACGGTCAGGAACCCGATGATGGCCGACGGTGTGACCTCGAAATCGCTGAGGGCATACACGCCGGCCGTGATGAACATGGTCACGGCCATGCCGGCAAGCGCGGAGAGGGACATCTTCCAGGTCCGGAAGTACAGGGCCATCAGCAGGGCCGCGAGCAGCACGAACACCACCAGGCCGATCAGCGCCTGCTTGGTCACGTCAGCACCCCAGGTGGGGCCAACGAACGTGGAGGTCACCTCGTTGTCGGTGACACCGTAGGCGCCGGTGAGGCCCTGCTTGATCCGAAGGGTCTCATCGTCGGTCAGCTTGTCCGTCTGGATGCGCATGGTGTTGCCGGCCACGTTCGCAACGCGCGGAACACTGCCGGCGACCACATCAGTTACCGCCTTTTCGCCGATGGTGGCGTCGGTGGTCTTGACGTTCGAAACCGTGAATTCGGAGCCGCCGCGGAATTCGATACCGAGGTTGAAGCCACCCTTGGCCACCGGGATGATGATGGACAGCGCCACTCCCACCGCCGCGATGATGAACCAGATCTTCTTTGCCCCTACAAAGTCGTAGGAACGCTTTCCGGTGTAGAGCTCGTTGCCGAACGTAGCGAAGCCTGACATTACTTGTTCTCCTTCGCGGAGGTCTTGGACGAGCCGGCCAGCTGTTCCTGCTTCTCTGCCAGGCGCCGTTCAGCGATGGTCATGCGGCGCTCGGCCTCGGCCGCTGCGCCGGTGTTCTTGGTGCGGACCACCACGGGCTTGTCCTCGGGAGTGCGGACCCGGCCCGCGCCGCGGTACAGCGGCACGGCGCCCAGCCGTTCGGGATCCAGGCCGGAGAACTTGTGGCCTTCACCGAAGAACCGGGTGCGTGCCAGCAGCTGCAGCGTGGGGTGGGTGAACATAAACACCACGATGAGGTCGGCGATGGCCGTCAGGCCCAGCGTGAACGCAAAGCCACGGACGTTGCCCACGGCCACGAAGTACAGGACCAGGGCGGCCAGGAGGTTGACGGCCTTGGAGGCAAGGACCGTGCGCTTGGCGCGCTTCCAGCCGTTTTCGACGGCGGACACCAGGCCGCGCCCTTCGCGCAGTTCGTCGCGGATGCGCTCGAAGTAGACGATGAAGGAGTCGGCGGTCTGGCCGATGGCCACGATGATGCCTGCAACACCTGCCAGGGACAGCCGGTAGTTCTCCGTCCAGCCCAGGATCGCGATGGCCAGGTACGTCAGGGCACCAGCCACCACCAGAGAGGCAATGGTAACGAAGCCCAGGGCGCGGTACTGGAACAGCGAGTAGACCACCACGAGCAGGAGCCCGATCAGGCCGGCCAGCAGGCCCATGCGCAGCTGTTCACCACCGAGCGTGGCGGAGATCTGCTGCTCGCTCTGGATGTCGAAGCTGATGGGAAGGGCGCCGAACTTCAACTGGTCGGACAGCGCCTTGGCGGTCTGCTCGGTGAAGCCGCCGGTGATCTGCGGACGTCCGTCGGTGATGACAGCCAGTGACCTCGGGGCGGAGATGACCTGGTCGTCCAGCACAATGGCGAACTGGGACTTGGGGTCGGTGCCGGACTCGCCGCCGGCGGCCACGTAGAACTGGTTGAGGCGCTCGGTGACGGATTTGAACTTGGCCGTGCCTTCGGCGTCGAACTGGATGTTGACGGCCCAGTCATTGGTCACGGCGCCCTGCGCACCCTGCTGAAGCTGGAAGGACGAGGTGACGATGTTGCTGCCCTTCACCTCCACGGGACCCAGGATGTACTTGATGGCAGGCGACTTGTCGGTGGCAGGTTCGCAGGTCACCAGCGGCTTGGTGGGATCTGACCGCTTGGATTTCTCGGCCGCGGGGCTGTTGCAGTCCAGCGCCTCGAACTGCTTGTAGATCTCTGGAGTGATCCAGTTCGTGTCACTGCTGTTGGCCGGCTCTGCTGTCGGTTTGGGCAGCTGGTCCTCCGGCGTTTGCGACTCCGGCGGCACTGGGGCGCCGTCGCCGTTGAGGAGGACGGGGCGGAAGTTCATATCCGCGGAGGCCTGGATCAGGTTCCGGGTCTCGGCGGAGGGCGTGCCGGGAAGGCTGACCACCACGTTGCGCCCGGACTGGGTGCTGATTTCCGCTTCGGAGACGCCGGAGCCGTCAACGCGCTGCCGGATGATCGCCACGGCCTGGTTGAGCTGCTGTTCGTTGATGTCCGAACCGCCCTCCACCTTCGGCGCCAGGATCATCTGGGTGCCGCCCTCAAGGTCCAGGGCCAGTTTGGGTGCCCAGCTGGCGTGCCCGGCGACGGTGCCGCCGGCCAGGACGGCTGTCAGCGCTGCCAGGAGTACGCCAAGCCAGACCAGGACGCGGAGCCCTGGTTTCTTGCGGCCAGTTCGTGCCATTGTCGATCTTTCTCTTATTCGCGGAAGAACCGCCGGCGCGGGTTGTTACCTGCGCCGGCGGTGGTCCGCAGCGGTAGAGGGAGGAAAGGGGCCAGCGGGCCTAGCTGTCCTTCTTGCCCTCGTCGTTGGGGCGCTTCAGGGTTTCTTCCGGAGTCTCAGTGCCCGTTGCAGTGCTCCCGGCTTCCGGCGTGGTCAGTGAGGATGCGTCATCCGGCACCACCGGCGAAGCAGCGGCGGGCTCGGCAATGGCTTCCGCGGCGGGCTCGACGACCTTGGTGACTGCCTGGCGGTGCACGGTGGCCAGGTTGCCGGGGGAAAGTTCAAGGGTGACCTTGTTATCGGCGTCATCGATGTCCACGATCCGGCCGAAAAGGCCAAAGCTGGTCATGACCTCCACGCCCGGGGCGAACTTCGACTGGAGCTCTGCCTGCTGCTGCTGCGTCTTCTTGTTGCGGCGGAACATCATGAAGATGAACACGCCGAGCATGACGAACAGGAGAATTGACATTGGATCCAAGGGGGAATTCCGTTCTTTTGCGTGGTGCTGCTGGTTTTCCAGCGACGTGGGCTTCGCTTCAGCCGGGGCGGTTGCTGGCACAGGCAGAACGCCTGACATTTCCTTCCCCAAGCGACGGGGGCGTCAGGGCCACCCGCGAAACAAAGACCCGAACGTGCCGGGCGTCATACCAGTCTAAAGGGAAAAGCTGAACGGAGCCTGCTATTGGCTCTCCGGGGCCCAGTCCCCCGCCGCCGCGGCGTCCCCGCCGGGCTCGAAAAGGTCCAGCTGCTCCTGGGCGAAGACACCGGATGGAATGGCGTAGCCCAGATGCGTCCACGCCGGCGCCATGGCAATCCTTCCGCGGGGTGTACGGCCCAGCAGGCCTTCCCGGACCAGGAAGGGTTCGGCCACGGTTTCCACCGTTTCGGTTTCCTCGCCAACAGCAATGGCCAGGGTGGACAGGCCGACGGGGCCTCCGCCGAATTTGGTGATGAGGGCATCGAGGACAGCACGGTCCAGCCGGTCCAGGCCTTTCTTGTCCACTTCGTACATGTCAAGGGCGGCGGACGCAGCCCTGGCATCGATTTGTTCGACACCGTGCACCAGCGCCCAGTCCCGGACCCGGCGCAGCAGGCGGTTGGCGATACGGGGGGTCCCCCGTGAACGGCCGGCGATTTCAGCGAAGCCGGCGGAGTTGACCTTCAGGTCCAGCAGCCCGGCTGAACGGCGCAGGACCAGTTCCAGTTCCGGAACGGAGTAGAACTCGAGGTGCCCGGTGAAGCCGAACCGGTCGCGCAGTGGGCCCGGAAGCAGCCCGGCGCGAGTGGTGGCGCCCACCAGGGTGAACGGCGGCAGCTCCAGTGGAATGGCGGTGGCGCCGGCGCCCTTGCCCACGACGATGTCGACGCGGAAGTCCTCCATGGCCATGTACAGCATTTCCTCGGCGGGCCGGGACATGCGGTGGATCTCGTCGAGGAACAGGACCTCGCCCTCGGACAGCGAGGACAGGATGGCCGCAAGGTCGCCCGCGTGTTGGATGGCGGGCCCGCTGCTGAGGCGCAGCGGAGCGTTCATTTCCGCCGCCACGATCATGGCGAGGGTGGTTTTGCCGAGGCCCGGCGGCCCGGAAAACAGCACGTGGTCCGCCGTGCGCCCCCGCATCCTGGAGGCCTGGAGCACGAGCGAAAGCTGCTTGCGCACCCGGTGCTGGCCCACGAAATCGTCAAGGTTCTTCGGCCGGAGCGCCGCCTCGATGGCCCGCTCCTCCGGCTCCTCCCCCGCGGCAACCAATGAAGGTTCAGCCACGGCTGCCTACGCGGTTGCCGGCGCGGGCGCCGTCCTGCCCCAGCCACCGGAGGGTGGTGCGGAGGATTTCGGCCACATTGCCGCGGAAGGACACTTCCGGCTCGTCAGCCAGGGCTTTGTCGATGCTGGCGGAGGCATCCTTCTCGGACCAGCCCAGGCTGGTCATGGCGGCCACCACCTGGGGCTTCCATGCGGCCTCGGCAGGGGTGGCGGCGCCGGCGGGTGCGGCGGTTCCGTGCGGTACCAGCTTTCCGGCCAGCTCCAGCACGATCCGGCCCGCGACCTTGGGCCCGATGCCGGGAACCTTGGTGAAGGTCTTGCTGTCCTCCGTATGGGCCGCAACCCGGATTGCTTCGGGGTCGTGGACCGCCAGGACTGCGAGGGCAAGACGGGGGCCGACCCCGCTGACACTCAGCAGGACGTCGAAAACTTCACGTTCGTCGTCGGATGCAAAACCAAAAAGGGTGAGCGAATCCTCCCGGACAATCAGGGACGTAAACAGCTTGCCCTCTTCCCCCACGCGCAGCCGGCTCAGGGTCTGCGGGGTGGCGTTGACGCTCATCCCGGCACCGTTGAGGTCAATCACGGCCGTTGACAGGCCAACGTGCGCTACGGTTCCGCGGAGGAAACTGATCAAGGCCGGGCTCCCGTTGTACTGCGGGCCTCCACAGTGGGAGCCCGGCTATCCGAACATATCTACGAATACCCTAGCAAGCGGCAGGGACAATCAGCGTGCACGGCGCGCTTTCGCCTCTGCGTCCGCCCATGCCCGCTGGGCCGGCGTCAGGGAGGAGCTCCCGGGACCGGTAGTGGCCACGGCCGCGCCGCTCCCGGCCCGCCACGCATGGGTGATGGCCAGCGCCAGCGCATCGGCAGCGTCGGCAGGACGCGGCGGAGCGTCAAGGCGGAGGATCTTGGTCACCAGTTTGGTCACGGCGTCCTTGTTCGAGGACCCGCTTCCGGTCACCGCGGCTTTAACTTCCGACGGCGTATGCAGCGCCACCGGGATTCCCCGGCGGGCCGCCGCCGCGATCACCACGCCGGACGCCTGAGCGACGCCCATCACCGTGCTGACGTTGAGCTGCGAGAAGACGCGCTCAACGGCGAGGACCTCGGGCTCGTAACGGTCCAGCCACTCGTCGATGGACGTGGCGATCACAAGCAGGCGGCGGTCAAGGGTCTCGTCCGGCGATGTGCCGACAACCCCTACCGCCACCATGCTGGCCCGGCGGTTGCGTTCCACATCCACCACGCCGATGCCGCAGCGGGTCAGGCCAGGGTCAACGCCAAGGACGCGGAGCGTCACTTCTGCCCCGCTGCGGGCGGCAGGCCCGGCTGGAGCTCCCGCTGCGGTCTAGCTGGCAAGGCCGGACGTCACTCTGATTCCAGGGCGGCCTGGACTTCGTCGCTGAGGTCGGCGTTGCTGTACACGTTCTGGACGTCGTCAAGGTCCTCAAGCGCGTCCGCCAGCTTCAGGAACTTGCGGGCGCCATCGACGTCGAGTTCCACCTGCATGGAGGGCACGAATTCAACTTCGTCCGTGTCGTACTCAATGCCGGCTTCCGCCAGGGCCTCCCGGATGGCCTGCAGATCGCCGGGTTCCGAGTGGATCTCGAAGGTCTCGCCGTTGTCCTTGACTTCCTCCGCGCCCGCATCCAGGACGGCCATCAGGACGTCGTCCTCACTCAGGCCGTTCTTGGGCAGGTTGACCACGCCCTTGCGGGTGAAGAGGTAGCTCACGGAACCGGGGTCGGCGATGGTGCCCCCGTTGCGGGAGATGGCCAGGCGGACTTCGGATGCTGCCCGGTTCTTGTTGTCCGTGAGGCACTCGATCAGCAGGGCCGAGCCCTGGGGGCCGCGGGCCTCGTACATGATCTCGGTGTAGTCCACCACTTCGCCGGTCAGGCCGGCGCCGCGCTTGATGGCGCGGTCGATGTTGTCGTTGGGAACCGAGGTCTTCTTGGCCTTGGTCACGGCAAGTTCCAGGCCGGGGTTGCCGGCGAGGTCCGGTCCGCCCATCCGGGCGGCAACTTCGATGTTCTTGATCAGCTTGGCGAACGACTTTGCGCGGCGACTGTCAATGATCGCCTTTTTGTGCTTGGTCGTTGCCCATTTGGAGTGGCCTGACATGCTTTACGCTTCTCCTCTGATCATTCGGATAAAAAGTTCGTGTACGCGTTTCTCGCCGGTCACTTCCGGATGGAAGGAGGTGGCCAGCAGCTGGCCGGAACGCACTGCGACAATTCTAGCCGCCCCGGGCAGCGGTACGGCGTGTGACGCCTGTGCGGGATCTGCCGGTTCCACCTGGGCCAGGACCTTCACGTCCGGTCCCACACGTTCCACCCAGGGCCCGCGGATGAAGACGGCGTGCACAGGTTCCACGCCCGATTCGGAGGCGCTGAAGTCCAGCCCTTTAAAGTCCAGGTCGGTTTCGAAGGATTCGCGCTGGCGGCCGAAGGCGTTCCGGCGGACGGTGATGTCCAGGCCGCCGAACGTTTGCTGGGGGGCGCCGGACAGGTCGGTAGCCGGATCGGCGATGTCCTCCGCGAGCAGGATCATTCCCGCGCAGGAGCCATACACGGGCAGGCCCTCGGCGATGTACTTGCGCAGCGGGTCGGCAAGGTCGAAGGCCCGCGCCAGTTTGTCGATGGCCGTGGATTCGCCGCCGGGAATGATGAGGCCGTCCAGGCCATCGAGCTCCTCCGGGCGGCGGACGGCAACGCCCTGCGCGCCGGTGGCCTCCGCGGCACGCAGGTGCTCACGAAAGTCTCCCTGGAGGGCCAGGACACCGATCCGCAGGCCTGAGCCCACGCGCGCAGGATCAGCAGAAGGGGGGTTTGTCATCCCTCCAGCATACGGCCCCGGCCCTCCATCCGGCGCGGCAAGGCCGGGGCGGGCAAAGGTTGCATGCCCCTGCTGGGATATATTCGAAACATGGTCTTCTTCAGTGTTCCGCTCGGCAAGCTGGTCCGCAGGGTATCCCGGCTGCGGGGCGGCGGGTCCGCACTTCCGGGCTTGGTGGTCGAGAAAATCGATCCCGGCTTCATGCGGCGGACGCTCACTACCCTGCCCCACGGCGTGGCCGTGGTCAGCGGCACCAACGGAAAGACCACCACCACCAAAATGGTGGTCGAACTCCTGGAAAGCCAGGGCCTGAAGGTCTTCACCAACCGGACCGGCAGCAACTTCACGCGGGGCGTGGCAGCCGCCCTCCTGGGCGAGGTGGACTGGCGCGGCAGGCTGGACGCGGACGTTGCCATCCTGGAACTCGATGAGGCCCACGCCGTCCATTTCGTGAACAGCGTTCCGCCCCGGTATTGCCTGCTGCTGAATGTGCTTCGCGACCAGCTGGACCGCTTCGGCGAAATCGACAAGACCGCACAGCTCCTGCAGCACATCGCCGCCAAAACCACGGGGACGGTGGTCCTGAACCGCGAGGACCCGCGGGTTGCGCGGATCGCGGACACGCTGACGGGACAGGACGTCAGGTACTTCGGCCTGGACGATTCCCTGCTGGGCACCTTCCCGAACGATGACGACATGCGTGCCGCTCCCGGCAGCCCCGCCCCGGCGGGCCTGCCCGCAAAGCCGCAGGCCGACGTCGTCCTCCGCAAGGTGGGCGCAGACAGCGCCGAATTTGAGTACGACGGCGGCACGGTCACCACGGCGATGAAGCTGCGCGGCGTCTACAACATCTTCAATGCAGCCGCTGCGCTCACCCTCGCCCGCAGCATATGCGGCGGCGGCGCCGCCACCGCGAACCACGAGACCCTGCTGCAGGCGCTGTCCCAGGTGGCCCCTGCCTTCGGCCGCGGCGAAAGCCTCACGGTGGACGGCCAACCCCTGGACCTGGTGCTGGTCAAAAACCCCAGCGGCTTCCGGCTGGGACTGAAATCCTTCCCCGCTGCCGGCTACGCCACCATGATCGCCATCAACGACAACTACGCCGACGGCCGGGACATGTCCTGGCTGTGGGATGTGGAATTCGATTCGCTTCGCGAGGACGGGGTGGAGGTGCTGACCGGGTCGCGCGCCTACGACATGGCGCTGCGGCTGCAGTACGACGAAGTACCCGTTGGCGCCGTGGACACCGATATTCCGGCCGCCCTTGCCGCCTTCATCCGGGAAGGGCAGGGCAAACCCAAGCGGATCTTCTGCACCTACACCGCCATGCTTGCCATCCGCCGCGAGCTGTCCAAAATCACCACCGTGGAGGTTGTCTCGTGAGTCCGGCAGAAGCAGCGGAAGCTGGCGACCAGTCCAAGGGCACCCTCCGGGTGGTCCAGCTGTACCCGCGGGACATGAACATCTATGGCGACTGGGGCAATGCCCTGGTCCTGCAGCGCCGCATTCAATGGCACGGGTACACCCCCGAACTGCTGGAGTACAACGTGGGCGATCCCTTTCCCGAAGACGTGGACATCATTGTGGGCGGAGGCGGCCAGGACAGTGGCCAGCTGGTCATTCAGGACGACCTGCAGGCCCGGGCCGGCCAGCTTAAGGAGTTGGCCGAGGACGGCGCACCCATGCTGGTCATCTGCGGCCTCTACCAGCTTTTTGGCCGGTTCTTCAAGACGCGGACGGGTACTGTCATCCCGGGAATCGGCGTCCTGGACGTGGAAACCCATGGCACCGATGAACGCCTGATCGGCAACGTGAAGGTCTCAACCACCGAGTTCGGCGAAGTCCTCGGTTACGAGAACCACAGCGGCCAGACCACTCTGGGCAACGGTGTGCGGCCGCTCGGGACGGTGGCCAAGGGAACGGGCAACAACAGCAACGACGGCCATGAGGGGGCGCGGTACCGAAACATCGTTGCCAGCTACCTGCACGGCTCGCTGCTTCCCAAGAACCCGGCCATTGCCGATTACCTCATCCGCACGGCCGCAGAGCGCAAGTTCGGCAGCTTCTCCCCCGGTACCCCCGACGACGCCTACGCGGTCCTGGCACGGGAGCACGCCGCCCGCCGGCCCCGCTGAACTGCGATCGCCTGAATCACCGCCACTGGAAGTACTCCCGGTGGATGTTGAGCCTGCGGACACCCGCTGCCCGGAAGGCTTTACGGAACTGCCGGAGCATGGCGTCGGGCCCACCCATGAAAACTGACAGCAGGCGCGGCTCGGTGCCCACCGCGGCCATAACCGCGGCCGGGGTCAGCCGCCCGTCCCTTTCGGTGTCCACCACATGGACCTTGAGCCGCGGGTGGTTCCTGGCGATGGTGGTGATTTCATCGGCAAAAGGCGAAGGGCCAGCGGAGGTAACAAAGAAGTCGACATCTTCCTGCAGCCCGCTGCCCGGGTCTGCGTCCAGCGACCGCAGCCAGCTGAGGAAGGGCGTGATTCCCAGACGCCGGCGATCCAGACCTGGTGGGCAGTGCCCTTGTGCCGGTCAAAGCGGCCGTAGGGGCCGCCCACCACGGCCGGCATGCCTGGCTGGACCACGTCGGGAAGCCTGGTGGTGTGGTCCCCCAGCGCCTTGACCGTAATGCTGATGCCGCCCTCCTGTGCGGGCCCGGAAATGGAAAAGGGGTGCCGCTGCCAGCCATCCGCCGTTTCGAGGTAAACCATGGCGAACTGGCCGGGTTTGAAAGCCAGGGGGCGGCCCAGGGGACGGAGTGCCACCTCCACCAGGTCCGCCGCAACCGGGCGGACTCCTGCAACCTGGTAGTCGTGATGGGGCAGGAAACGGCGCGCCAGCAGCTCCCGGTAAACGTAGAACGCCAGCCCCGTTCCGCCGATGGCCACATAGCTCCACCGCAGGACGGGCGCCGCTTCAAACGCACTGGCATCGAGCAGTCCGTGCAGGAAGCCGGCAGCCACGAACAAGCCTGTGAGTCGGTGGAAGCCGCGCCAGCGCTCATAGCCACCCAGCAGACGCACCACCAGGCGGACCCCCTTTGTCTGCAGGGCGGCGTGCACCATGCGGCGGACGGGCGCCGGCAGCATGGTCCGCCAGCGCGGCAGCACCGCCCACACCACCAGTGCGGCAAGTCCCGAAATGGCGACCACTGCCAGTGTTTTTCCCACGCTGGTTGCCTCCGGGTTGGACGCAAGTTCTATATGCGGCAGCAACAGGACGGTTGCCGTCACGGCGGCCCTGCGGTGCCAGATCGCGGCGTGGTCAATGCCGCCGAACACCGGCTCAACGTGCGGGAGTGTGCTGACCAGGACAAGTGCGATGGAATACAGCAGCACGGACTCCCCGCCGAACAGCTGGCCGACGTGCCTGAGGACCGGTTCGCCCGGCGGCCGCGCCAGATACCAAAAAATGCCATAAGCCGCCGCCAGGACCGTGACAGCGCCGGGCCCCACCCACCGGAACGGGACGCCCAGGAAGGCGGCTGCCGGCGTCGTGCGTCGTTTACTCATGGACCATGGCCCCTTCGTCACTGCCGAACCCGTACGCGCGCCCAGCGGGACGCGCAGAATAGGGCCCGGACCGGACCCCTTAGCGGCAATTCTAGGGATGCCGTCTGGGAGCCGGCACCATTTCCTTTCAATTGAGAACCGCGCCCTGCTGTGAAAGGTTTACCCCATGACCAACCCCCTCCTTGCCGCCAGTCCCCTGCCCTACGGCCTTCCGCCTTTCGAGGCCCTTACAGCAGGCCAGTACGGCGCCGCCATCGAAGCGGGCCTGGCCGCGCACTTGGACGAGATCCAGGCCATCAGCAGCAACGCCGCACCGGCCACGTTCGAAAACACGGCACTGGCCATGGAACGCTCGGGGCAGCTCCTCAACACAGCCGCCGCGGCATTTTTTACCTTGGTATCGGCGGATGCGTCCGCGGAAATCCGGGAACTTGAAACGGAGCTTTCGCCGCGCTTCCAGGCCCACCAGGACGAGGTGTTCCTCAACGCGGCGCTGTATGGGCGCTTTGCCGCCATAGATACGGACAGCCTGGATCCCGAGTCAGCCCGCCTCGTGGAGGAGTACCTCAAGGAGTTCCGCCAGTCCGGGATCCAGCTCGAGGCACCCGGCCAGGAGCGGCTGCGTGCCATCAACGCTGAGCTGGCCCGGTTGGGCACGGAGTTCGGCCAGCGGGTCAAGGAGGGGATGAAGTCCGCGGCGCTGCTGCTGGAGGACGCCGGCGACCTGGCGGGCCTGCCGGCGGACGACGTCGCCAGTGCAGCCGAAGCGGCACGCGCTGCCGGGCACGACGGAAAATTCCTGCTGACCCTGATCCAGCCCGGCAACCAGCCGGCACTGGCCTCGCTCGAGAACCGGGACGTCCGCCGTCGTCTGTTCGAGGCATCCGTGGCCAGGGGCAGTGGCGGCGGGAGCCTGGATGTCCTGGACCTGGCCCGGGAGATGGCCAGGCTGCGGGCGGAAAAGGCCCAACTGCTGGGTTTCGCCAACTACGCCGAACTTGTGGCCGACCTGCAGACGGCGCCGGACTTCGAGGCCGTCCGGACGATGCTGGGCCGCATGGCGCCGGCGGCCGTCCGCAATGCCGACGCCGAGGCCGCAGCCCTGGCGGAGGTCGCCGGGCATCCGCTGGAAGCCTGGGACTGGGCCTACTATTCGGCAAAGGTGCGGCGGGAGAAGTACGACGTTGATGAACAGGCCCTGCGTCCGTATTTTGAGCTGGACCGGGTCATCACTGATGGAGTGTTCTTTGCAGCCACTGCGCTGTACGGGATCACGTTCCACGAGCGGCCCGACCTCGGCGCCTATCATCCGGACGTTCGCATCTGGGAGGTCCGGAACGGGGACGGAACCGGCCTGGGGCTGTTCCTGGGCGACTACTACGCGCGTGAATCCAAGCGCGGCGGTGCGTGGATGAACTCGCTCGTGGACCAGTCGGGACTACTGGGCACCCGGCCCGTGGTGATCAACACGCTCAACATCTCCAAGCCACCCGCGGGTGAGCCGACGCTCCTCACCCTGGACGAACTGCGCACGCTTTTCCACGAGTTCGGCCACGCACTGCACGGCCTGTTCTCCAACGTCACCTATCCCCGCTTTTCCGGCACTGCGGTGCCCCGGGACTTTGTGGAGTATCCGTCGCAGGTGAACGAGATGTGGATCATGTGTCCGGAGGTGCTGTCCAATTATGCGCGCCACCACGTCACCGGCGAACCGCTTCCGCAGGACGTAGTGGACCGGCTGAAGGAATCCCGGCTCTGGGGCGAAGGGTTTGCCACCACCGAGTACCTGGGCGCAGCCCTCCTGGACCTGGCATGGCACACGCTGGAGCCGGGCGACGTTCCGGATGATGCCGTGGAGTTTGAGGCAAAGGCCCTGGCTGCTGCGGGGATTGCGCATCCGCTGATCCCGCCCCGGTACCGCACAGGCTACTTCCAGCACATCTTTGCCGGTGCCGGCTACGCGGCTGGCTACTACTCGTACATCTGGAGCGAGGTCCTGGACGCGGAGACCGTCGACTGGTTCAAGGAAAACGGCGGCCTGTCCCGCGCCAACGGCGAACGTTTCCGGGAAGAGCTCCTCAGCCGCGGCAACAGCCGGGACCCCCTGGAGTCCTTCCGGATCCTGAGGGGCCGCGAGGCGAACCTGGACCCCCTGCTAAAGCGCCGCGGCCTCGAGTAACCCCCATCGATTGCTCCGTAACGGCCCTATTGGAGGCTCAAAACGGCGTTTACGGAGCAATCGACTTAAAAGAACGACGCCGGTCCCCCACCAAAGAAGGTGGGGAACCGGCGTCGTAATAAAAACCAAAGGCGACCACTAGCGCCGGACGGTGCGGTCCGGCAGCGTGCGTAAAAGGGGCCCCGCCCCCAACCACCGCGGGTATGGCGGCAGCGGGAGGCGGGGAATAGCACGCAGAGGATCGCGCCGTTCGGCGCGATCATCTAATTGACGACTACCAGCCGCGCTCAGCGAGACGGTGCGGCTGGGGGATCTCGTCAACGTTGATGCCCACCATGGCTTCGCCGAGCCCGCGGGAGGCCTTGGCGATGACATCGGGGTCGTCGAAGAAGGTGGTGGCCTTGACGACGGCGGCGGCGCGCTGGGCGGGGTTGCCGGACTTGAAGATGCCGGAGCCGACGAAGACGCCGTCGGCGCCGAGCTGCATCATCATGGCAGCGTCAGCGGGGGTGGCGATGCCGCCTGCGGTGAAGAGGACCACAGGAAGCTTGCCGGCAGCGGCAACTTCCTTGACGAGTTCGTACGGGGCCTGCAGTTCCTTGGCGGCAACGTACAGCTCGTCCTCGGGCAGGGAGGAAAGCTTGGCGATCTCCGAGCGGATCTTGCGCATGTGCCCGGTGGCGTTGGAGACGTCGCCGGTGCCGGCCTCGCCCTTGGAGCGGATCATGGCCGCGCCCTCGTTGATGCGGCGCAGGGCCTCACCGAGGTTGGTCGCACCGCAGACGAAGGGAACCTTGAAGTTCCACTTGTCGATGTGGTTGACGTAGTCGGCCGGGGTCAGGACCTCGGACTCGTCGATGTAGTCGACACCGAGGGACTGCAGGACCTGGGCTTCCACGAAGTGGCCGATCCGGGCCTTGGCCATCACAGGGATGGACACGGCGTCAATGATCTGGTCGATCATGTCGGGATCGGACATGCGGGACACGCCGCCCTGGGCGCGGATATCGGCCGGAACACGCTCCAGCGCCATGACTGCCACGGCACCGGCGTCTTCGGCGATGCGGGCCTGCTCGACGTTGACGACGTCCATGATGACGCCGCCCTTGAGCATCTCGGCCATGCCACGCTTCACGCGGTTGCTGCCCGTGACGCTGTTCGCGGACGAACCGGCCTCGTTGCTTACATCAGGTGTAGACACAAAAACCCCTATGGGTAGACAGATGATCTTCGCCGGGCATGCGGCGGCAGCTGCCGGAGGTGCACGCACGGGTTGCCGGGTCGCTTGACCGGGCACTTATATACTAGTCCCCCGCCGCGCGGCCAGCTTAATCATGCTTAATCAGCGGGCGTGGGTTCCGCCAGTGCCTGCCGGCGCACGGAAACCACGCGTTGCACGACGGTGACGAGGCTCGCCGCGGCCAGGAGGACCAGGGTGACCAGGAGCACCACGGTTGGCAGTCCCAAACCGGTCAGACCGGTGACCACCAGCACGGAGACCAGGCGTTCGGCCCGTTCTGCGATCCCGACATTGGCGGTGAACCCGAGCGACTCGGCCTTGGCCCTGGCGTAGGAGACAACCATGCCCAGGACCAGGCACAGCAGCGCGCTGACGGCGATGGCGGTGTTGTTTCCGCCGGTGAAGAACCATACGGACACGCCGGCGAAGAGTGCGCCGTCGGCGACCCGGTCCAGCGTGGAGTCGAGGAAGTTTCCCCATCGGCTCTTGATGTCCTGCATCCGCGCCATGATGCCGTCCAGGACGTCGGAGAAGATGAACGCGGTGATGAAGACGGTCCCCCAAAAGAGTTGACCCAGGGGGTAGAAGATGAGGGCTCCTGCGGCGACACCCGCGGTTCCGAGGATGGTGACCGCGTCCGGGGAGACGCCAATTTTCAGGAGCCAGCGGGCCAGTGGGGTAAACAGCGCGGTGAAGAAGCCGCGGGCATGCCTATTCAGCATCCGACTCCCCGGGCCAGGCCTCAGCCACCTGTTGCCGGACCTCATCAAGGGTCTGGGTGATGGCTTTGGTCTGGGCGATGATGGGGAAGAAATTACCGTCGCCACCCCAGCGCGGAACAATGTGCTGGTGCAGGTGCGCGGAGATACCTGCACCGCCCACCACGCCCTGGTTCATGCCCAGGTTGAAGCCGCCGGGATTGGATACTTTCCGCAGGACCCGCATGGCCGTCTGGGTCAGCTCGGCGAACTCCGCTGTTTCTTCAACCGTGAGGTCCGTGTAGTCCGGAATGTGCCGGTAGGGGCAGACCAGCAGGTGGCCCGGATTGTAGGGGAACAGGTTCAGCACCACATAGCAGGTCCGACCGCGGTAGACGATGAGCGCCTCTTCGTCAGTGCGGCCGGGGCCTACGCAGAACGGGCAGTCGTTCTCGTTCTTGAACTGGTGCTGGCCGCCTTTGATGTAGGCCATACGGTGCGGAGTCCACAGGCGCTGGAAGGCGTCCGGGACACCGGCGAGGGCAAAGTCGTCGGTAACGCCGGCATCGCCTGGATATCCTGCGCCTGTGTTCTCCTGCACTGTGCTGTTTCCGTTCGGCTAGCTGGTCCGGTTGCGGACGGCTTCGGTGATTCGCTTGACCGCTTCCGCGACGGGCACACCGTTGTCCTGGCTACCGTCCCGGAAGCGGAACGAAACAGCGCCCGCCTCTGCGTCGTCGCCGCCCGCGATCAGCACGAACGGGATCTTGTCCTTGCTGGCGGTGCGGATCTTCTTGGGGAAGCGGTCCGAGGACGTATCCACCTCGGCGCGGATGCCCGCCGCCTTGAGCTGGCCGACGACGTCGAACATGTAATCGTTGAACGCCTCCGCCACGGGGATGCCTACCACCTGGACCGGAGCCAGCCACGCGGGGAACGCCCCGGCGTAGTGCTCGGTGAGGACGCCCATGAAGCGCTCCACCGATCCGAAGAGCGCGCGGTGGATCATGACGGGACGCTGGCGGCTGCCGTCGGCTGCCTGGAATTCCAGCTCGAAGCGTTCGGGCAGGTTGAAGTCCAGCTGGATGGTGGACATCTGCCAGGTACGCCCCAGGGCGTCCTTGGCCTGCACGGAAATCTTGGGACCGTAGAAGGCTGCTCCGCCTGGATCGGGCACCAGCTCCAGTCCGGACTCCTGGGCTACCTCGGCGAGGGTCCTGGTGGCTTCCTCCCAGGTGGCGTCGTCGCCGACGTACTTCTCGGGGTCCTTGGTGGACAGCTCGAGGTAGAAGTCGTTCAGCCCGTAGTCCTTGAGCAGGTCCAGGACGAAGGTGAGGGTCTTGGTGAGTTCGTCCTTCATCTGCTCGCGGGTGCAGTAGATGTGGGCGTCGTCCTGTGTCATGCCCCGGACACGGGTGAGGCCGTGGACCACACCGGACTTCTCGTACCGGTACACGGAGCCGAATTCGAACAGCCGCAGCGGCAGCTCGCGGTAGGACCGGCCGCGGGAGCGGAAGATGAGGTTGTGCATGGGGCAGTTCATCGGCTTCAGGTAGTAATCCTGCGCCGGCTTTCGAATGCTGCCGTCGGCGTTGAGTTCCTCATCCACCCGCATGGCGGGGAACATGCCGTCCTTGTACCAGTCCAGGTGCCCGGAGACCTCGTACAGGTGGCCCTTGGTGATGTGCGGGGTGTAGACGAACTCGTAGCCGGCTTCGACGTGCCGCTGGCGCGAGTAGTCCTCCATCTCCTTGCGGATGATGCCGCCCTTGGGGTGGAAGACCGGCAGGCCGGAGCCCAGCTCGTCCGGGAAGGAGAAGAGGTCCAGCTCCGAACCGAGCTTGCGGTGGTCGCGGCGCTCGGCCTCGGCAATGCGCTCCTGGTAGGCCTTCAGGGCGTCCTTGGTGGGCCAGGCGGTGCCGTAGATACGCTGCAGCTGCTGGTTCTTCTGGTTGCCCAGCCAGTAGGCCGACGACGAACGGGTCAGCGCGAAGGCGTTGGAGATCATCTTGGTGTTGGGCAGGTGGGGGCCGCGGCAGAGGTCGCACCAGACGGTGGTGCCTTCCTTGCGTTCCACGTTGTCGTAGATGGTGATGTCCCCGGCGCCGACTTCAACGTTCACGCCTTCCCCGGCTTCGGCGGCTTCGTTCTTTTTGCCCAGGAGCTCGAGCTTGTAGGGCTCGTTCTTCATGGCTTCGCGGGCCTCGTCCTCATTGACCACGCGACGGACAAACTTCTGGTTCTGGTTGATGATCTTCTGCATCATCTTTTCGAGGGTCTTGAGGTCCTCGGGAGTGAACGGCTCGGCAACATCGAAGTCGAAGTAGAAGCCGTCGGTGATGTAGGGGCCGATGCCGAGCTTGGCATCGGGACGCAGCTGCTGCACGGCCTGGGCCATGACGTGGGCAGTGGAGTGCCGCAGGACGTTCAGGCCGTCGGGGGAATCAATGGTGACGCCTTCCACCTCGGCGCCTTCCGGAAGTTCCTGGTCCAGGTCCTTCAGCTCGCCGTTGACGCGGGCAACAACAACGTCACGGCGCTCAAAGAAGAGTTCCGCACCGGTTGTCCCGGTAGTCACCTTGGTCTCTTCGCCATCGACGAGAAGGGTGATCTGCTGGGCATCTGACACGGGTGTCTCCTATTCAAAGTTGAGGCTTCATAGCTTGTGGCATACGGGGACCACAGCCAGCCACCGTCAATGCTATCGGTTCCGGTATGGGCCGACCAACGCGGCACACGGGGGGTGCGGAACCGCGGTCACCCATTGAACCCGGTGATCGCCAACGTCCTGCTGATGCCATCGAGGGGATGCGGCCCATCGGCGAAGGCCTCCGGGCTGGACACCCCGGCGTACCCGCCGATCGACTCCGGCAAGGGCAAACTGTCCGTCTTGCCCAGGTCCCAGGCCATGCTCGCACTGATGCTGATGCCCCGCGGACCGGTCCTTCGGGTGGTCCCGCGGATCAGCAGCAGGCGGGTTCCAAACAGAAGCGGGCCAGCGTTTTCCTGGGCCTCGTGGAAGAAGACCGAATCCACGCAGCCGGTGCCGTCGTCGATGCTGATGAACACCACCCGCCTGCCGCCGCGCATGGGAGGAGTCTGGGTGGCCACCCGCACCCCTGCCACCAGCACTTCGGTCCCGTTGCGCAGGCTGAGGAGTTTATCGGCAGTGGTGACACCCAGCCTTTCCAGCAGGGGCCTGTGGCTGTCCATCAGATGGGAACTGACATCGACGGCCATCAGATCCAGTTCCGCCCTGACGTTGTCCACCACCGTGGGGGCTGGAAGTCCAGGTTTGATGTTGCGCAGTTCGACGTCGCCCAGGGGAAGGGACAACTGTCCCTCCAGCACCTCCACGCCTTTCCGCGCGCCATTGGCTGATTGAAGCTGCTGCAAATGGTGCACCAGGTCCGCTCGGTTGGCGGTGCCTCCGGCTTCGCGGTGGAGGGAATCAAAAGCCCCAAGCTGCGCAAGGCGCCGGATGCTTGGCTTGCTGAGCCGCGAGCGCGTCCGGAGATCCGCCAGTGAGTCATAGGGCTGGCCGGCGACAACCCGCTTCAGTTCAGCAGCAGACAGACCGTAAATCCCGTTCAGGCTGAGCCTGATTCCCAGCCTGCCGGCGTCCCTGCCTGTCCCGATCCGCTCCACCCGGTACTCGGCTTTGCTGCGGTTTATGTCCAGGGGAAGGATGGGAATGCCCAGCCGGCGGGCTTCTGCCACCAGCAGCCGTTTGGGGTACATGCCGGGGTCGTGCTCCCATAAGCCTGCAAGGAAGGCTTCGGGGTGGTGTGTCTTGAGCCAGGCGGACTGGTAGGTGGGGACGGCGAAAGCAGCCCCGTGGGCTTTGCAGAATCCGAAGCTGGCAAAGGACTTCAACGTCCCCCACACCTTGTCCACCACCTCGGGGGTGTACCCCTTGGCTTTTGCATGGCGCCGGAAGTACTCCTCCACCTGCGCTTCTCCGGCCTCGCTGCTGAGTGCCCGGCGGAATTCGTCGGCTTTTGCCAGGCCGCAGCCGGTCATGACGTGGAGGGTTTTCAGGATCTGCTCGTGGAAGACGGTGACCCCGTGGGTTTCCTGCAGCACCGGCTTGAGGTCAGGGTGCGGGTAAACCTCAGGGGCGAACCCGTGCCGGTGTTCCAGGAAGGGCCGCACCATGTCCGATTTCATCGGTCCCGGGCGGAACAGTGAAATATCGATGATGAGGTCGTTGAACTCCCGCGGCGCCATTTTGCCGATCAGCTCCCGCTGACCGGGTGATTCGATCTGGAAGCAGCCAAGGGTATGCGTGCTCCTGATCAGCTCATAGGTGGCTTCGTCGTCGAGGGGGACGGCGTTGAGGTCTATCCGGCCGTTGGCGGCAATGTAGTCGGGGCCGGAACCTTCCGGCCCCGCAGGGTGGTTCCCTGCCTTGACCACTTCCTCCTTGGAGGGATGGATCCTGATGATCTCCCGGACCGCGAACGCCATGGCGCTTTGCATGCGGACACCGAGGACATCGAGTTTGAGCATGCCCATGGGGTCCATGTCATGTTTATCGAACTGGCTCATGGGCAGTCCAAGACCGCTTGGCTGTACCGGGGTACGGTCCAGGAGGGTTGCATCACCCAGGATGACGCCGCACGGGTGCATGGAGATGTGGCGGGGCAGCCGGTCGAGCCGTTCGGTCAGGTCCACCAGCAGGTCCAGTTGCTGGTTTCCATGGGCGTCGCGTTGTTCCACCCGGCCGGCAAACTCACGCAGTTCCGGTTTTTCCTGCAGTGCTTCCCGGAATTTTCGTGCAGAGAACCGCCAAAGCTGCTTGGCGATCTCCCCCACCTCGTCGTCGTCCATGCCCAGTGCCAGACCGGCGTCGCGCACGGCACCGCGGGCGCGGTATCCGTTCTGCATGCTCATCAGGGTTACCCGTTCAGAGCCGAAGCGTTCGAAGATCCGGTGGTAGACGTTGTGGCGTTCAGCGCTTTCGACGTCGATGTCGATGTCCGGAAGGGTGGCGCGGTCGTTGGAGAGGAAACGTTCAAATATCAGGTCGTGCTGGAGGGGATTCACATGGCTGACGTCGATCAGGTAATTGACCAGGCTGGATGCTCCCGACCCTCTTGCTGCCGCCCTGACCCCCATGTCCTGGATCATCCGGGACACCTCGGCAACAGTCAGGAAGTATGAGGAGAAGCCCAGGTTGTGGATGATCCCCAGCTCATGGCCCAGGCGGGCCAGGATCTCCTTCTCCGCGTTGCCAGTGGCTCCCGGGAACCGCCGGCCGATTCCTGCATGGCAGCGCTGGATGAGTTCAGCGTGCGGATCCTGGCTGATGCCAATAACGGATGCTTCGGGCACCACGGGCTGTTTCCATCCCATGTCCGAGGTGGGGTCGATCCGGCAGAGATCGGCGAGCGCCTCCGTTTGGGTCATCAGCTGCTTGAGGTCGGCGGCACCATAACCGGCCGCTGAAATGATCTCCTTGCCTATCCCCAGCATCTGCGCCGGGGTTTTCAGCCACCCCTGGCCAGTGGGTTGCAGGAGGGGTTCCCCTGCCAGTTCGGGCAGGGACTTCAATGTCCGGGCAGAATCCAGGACGTCAGCGGTTGGTGCTCCGTCCGCAGCGCAGTACCTCACCGCATTGGCGAGTACTGCCGGCACCTGGTGTTCCTCGGCGAGCCTGAGCATGCGCACAGCGTGCGCCGTGCTCAACGGGGTACCAGGTGCGCTGAGTTGGGAGACTATTTCAGCCACCACGGTTCCGGCGGGCATTGCGTCAAGCCACTGCTTGAAAAGGGTCCGGGGCCGCAGGTAGCGCCGTCCGCCCATGGCACGGCCCACATCCGAATCAGGGCCGAGCAATACGGTGAGCACCGGCTTAAGGGTTTGGGGGTCAAGGGTGCGGGAAGCCAGTTCGGCACGGGTGACAGCAGCGGGCACCGCTCCCCCGGCTTTCCCCGAGGTCCTTGCGTGGGCGTCGGAGACCAGCCGGCACAGCGCACGGTATCCGGCACCGTTGTTTTGGCCGCGGGCCAGCACCACCACCCTGCCTGCCACCTGCGTTCGGTGATCACCGTCGTCGTCAAACACTGCAAGGTCCACCCCCACAATGGGGTCGATGCCCGCGGCCATGCAGGCCTTGAGGTGCTTGATGGTTCCGTAGAGGCCGTCCCGGTCTGTACAGGCAAGAGCTGTGGCGCCGTCGGCTGCGGCAGCCATGGCCAGTTCCTCCGGCCAGGAAACACCGTAATGGGCGCTGAACGCCGTGGAAACGTGAAGGTGGGTGAAGCTCATGCTGGACTGGTCATGCTGTTCTGTGGCGGAGGGCGTCATGGATCCGCAGCAGCCGCCAGCGGTTGCTGCGGATATGGCGGGTCAGGTCAAGGGTGAGGGGCTCAGCGCCGGCCGCATCTTCCGGCGCTGAGGGACTGGAGGCCACCCGGGCAGGCAGCACCTGCACGCGCCAGATTTCGTGATCCACCACGCCCGGTCCGCTTCCCAGCGGGGCCTTGCTGTCTTCCGCCCACCATTGCCGGCGTTCGTACCACCGGAGGGGTTCGGCGCAGACGGTGTAGGAAGCACCTGCCCAGGTCAACGTTTCCGGTTGTCCGGCTTCGGTGCACACCACGTCAACAGACTCGCTGAACATGCCCATGTGCACCTCCCCAAAGATTTTCCCCAAACGGGTATTCGAATATGTATTCGAATAAAACCAGTCTACGCCGGGATGGCATCAAAACATAGGCGGGGGTGGACGGGGGGTGCGGCAGGGAGCAGGATGTTGGCATGAGTACCGATGACGCACTCCTGAAGCAGGCCAGCATCAAGACCGAGGACTCCACCCTGGTCGCCACATTCGATATCGACGGCACCATTCCGGTATCCGGTGCCTACGTGGTGGGGTTGATGGGGGCCTCGCCGGATTATTCGGCACAGCGCCGGCTGTGCATTGAGTTCATGAACGGGGAGGCCATCGCCTGCTACGCGTTCAACCGGGACCAGGGAATCGAGGAGGATTACGACCTGTCCGGAGTCACCCACTCACAGAGCAGCATCACCGGCAGCTTTCCCCTGACGGCGTTGAACGGGCTCGGGCAGGGGCACGTCCTGTCCGCCTTCAGCGAGGCGGACGGACGGGAGTTCCAGCACGGGGTGCCGGTGGAGGAAGCGCCCTAAGCTTCCTCAGCTGTTTTCTTTATGGATCCGCAGTTCAAGTTCAATGAACGCGGAGATCATGGCCCGGTAGGTTGACTCCACGATGTCCGGGTCAATGTCTTTTTTCTCGGCAGCAGCCCGCACGTGTTCAATGATCCGCTCCACCCGGCCCGGGGCGCGCACCTCGGCGTCATCACCCTTCAGCGTGCCGGCGATCCTGATCAGCCGTTCGCGGCGGGCGATGAGGGTGACAATCTGCTCATCCACCTCGTCAACAGCAACCCGGACGGCAGCGAGCTGTTCCCTGTCGGCCCGGGCATCCCTATCGTTTCCTTGAATTGTCGCCATCATCTGACAGTATCGAAGCATGGAGCCCAGAGTCGACTTTATCTCCCTCGGTGTCCGCAGCGTCGAGGCCTCGCGCGCCTTCTACGTTGACGGCCTTGGCTGGCCCGTCCACCGCGAGGTTGCCGGGGAAGTCCTGTTCATCCAGGTGAACCATGGGCTGGTGCTCTCCCTCTGGGACAGCACCCAGATGCAGGCCGAAGCCGGCACCAGTCCTCCCGCCGGCGTCCCCGGCATCACGCTCAGCCACAACCTGGCAAGCCCGCAGGAAGTGGACAGCGTCATGGAACAGGCCGCGGCTGCCGGTGCTGCCATCGTTGCCGAGCCCGTCACCAAGGCATGGGGAGGCTACGCAGGATATTTTGCCGACCCTGACGGGTTCCGCTGGGAAGTGGCGTACAATCCCACCTGGGCAGTGGACGACGCCGGCACGGTCACCGTCTGACGGGTACCGGCCAGGCGGAGGCTGCTAGAACAGGGCTTCCACCGGGCGGATCAGTTCCGGGCCGTTGTTACGGACATTGCCCACTTCCTTGCCCACGGATTCCACGTGCCAGTCGGCTGCCGCGTCCTTGACCCCCGACCGCACCAGGTCAACCAATGCGGCGGCATCATCAGCCTGCGGGTCCAGCCAGGCCTCCATCGTGGCCTTGTCCATGGGGAGCGGCACTCTGTCATGCAGCTCGGTCAGTTTCCCGAAGATGGTGGATTCAGTCCCCGGCGGCGGGGTGTCAGCCGTGAGGATCGACGTGGACAGCAGCCAGCGTCCGGGCTCCCCCTCCGGCACTGACGGGTCCTTCCACCACTCATAGAGACCGGCGAAAACCAGCCCGCGTTCCCCGCCCGGGTGCACGTAGTAGGGCTGCTTCGACTTTCCCGGGCCCTGCTTCCATTCGTAGTAGCCGTCGGCGGGCACGGCACAGCGGCGGGACTGCACAGCCTTCCGGAAGGCCGGCTTCTCCAGCACGGATTCGCTCCGTGCATTGATCATGCGGGAGCCGATCCCGGGATCCTTTGCCCAGGACGGGACCAGGCCCCACCGCGCAACGTGCAGCTGGCGGACCTGCCGGGGCGCAGCGCTGTCTTCCACCAGCCGCTCCAGCACAATGGGGACGGCATCCGTGGGTGCCACGTTCCAGGACGGCGGGATGGTGACCTCGTCCTCCAGCTCGGCGTCGAACTCGGCCAGGAGATCCCCCACGGCCCGTGCCATTACGTAGCGTCCACACATGGCACCAGCTTGCCACCGCCCGCCACAAACTGTCATCCAGGCACCGCAGCAGCGCCCGGGACCGGGGAATACCGGCGGCCACGCTAGGGTTGACAGTAAGGAAACCTTTCAAGCGACGTATAGGAGATCCCTGTGGACTTCACTCCCGAATCAGGCACCATCACCATGTTTTCCACCACCTGGTGCGGCTACTGCAACCGGCTCAAGAAGCAGCTGGATGCCCAGGGCATCGGCTACACCGAAATCAACATCGAAGAGGTGGACGGCACGGCTGAACTCGTGGAGCAGCTGAACGGTGGCAACCGCACCGTCCCAACGGTCCTCTTCCCGGACGGCACCGCCGCCACCAACCCGTCCGCCGCCGAGGTCAAGAGCCGCCTGGCCGCCTGACCGGCCGCCGCGCCACAACTGATGCGGGTCATGCCCCCAGGCTGCTGAAGGAAGCAGTTTCCAGGGTGGCATGGCCCGCATACGTCTTAAGGATGGCCTGCTCGACGGCGGCGACGTCCAGGCCGGGCACCAGATCGTTGGCGGCGCCGGCGGTGGCAGGATCCCAGTCCAGGCCGAGCGCGGCATAGCTGTCGGTAAGGACCTTCCGGATCGGGGCGGAGTCCTCCACCACGATCACCGAGCTGAAGAGCCAGCCGCCGGAAACAACCCGCTGGGCAGTGCCCACCAGTTTCACTCTCCGGGAGCTGTCTGCCGGGTCGGTGCCGTGGACACTGAATTCGCCCGGACAGTATTCGCCGGGAATCTCACCCACGGCAGCCTGTACGCCCACGCTTCGCAGCGCCTCCGCAAACAGCTCCCCGAAGTAGCCGAACCGGGCCTTGGATCCGGCGACGGCGTCCGTATCCGGTTCAATGTGGTCCACCACCAGGGTGCCACGGTGGTAGGCCGCAGCGCGTCCGCCCGCCCGCCTGACCAGGGGTTCGAAGCCGTTGTCCCGGCAGGCCTGGGCGGCGGCGTCGAATCCCGGCAGCCGGGTATCCCGCTGCCCGAACGCCACAGTGGGCGCGGGCCGGTACAGCCGCAGGGTGGGACCAATGGCGCCGCTCCGTGCCCTTGCCAGCAGCTCCAGGCCGAATTCGAGGTCTCGGCCCGCGCCGAGTGACACGTCCTGCCGCACCACGGTGAGCGTGCTGGATCCGGTACCGGTGTGGTGCATTGTTGCGAAGCTCCCATGGTGTGGCGGCGACAGATTCAACGTCGACGGGTTTTAGCGGCGGCGGTTCACAGCCCGCGGACGGGCAGGCCACCCCTAGGTTACGCCCGACGGCGGCGGCCGCCTTAACGTCCCCGGCGCCCCACCCACAGCGCGTGCAGCAGCGGAAGGGCCGACGCCGTCATCAGCACATTGCCCAGCGCAACGTCGTCAGGGCGGACAATGGCTCCCGCGAGCAGCAGGGCCCCGAAGACCAGGGCGGAGGCTGAGCGGCGCACAGCCCGGTCCAGCCGCGCAGCCTGGCGCTCCAGGCGGGGGACGGCAACCTGCAGCGATCCTTCCTCCAGCCTCCCGGCCAGGGCGTCCAGGCGGCCCGGGAGCCGGAAGGCAACACCGGCAGCGTCGAGGGCCTGCCGGGCCACATCCTGCACCACGTTGCCCCGTTCGTTCCGCAGCAGCTGGGCGGCGTAGGGCTCCACCGAATCCCAGAGGTTGAAACGCTCATCAAGGGCACTGCATACCCCGGAGGTCAGGGACATGGCCCGGATGATCAGCAGGAAGTTCTCCGGCAGCTGGAACGGCAGCGACCGGACCACGTCACCGAACTCCACGGCAAAGTCACGGAACTCCCGTGGGTCGACCTCGCGCAGTTCGGCGAAGCCCATGCCGCCGAAGCGGGCGAAGAGCTGTGTCATGGCGCGTTCCAGGGCCACGCTGTCGGCTGACGGCATCAGGACGCCCACATCATTGATGGCCGCCACGAGTCCCTTGCCGTCCCGGGCGGCGGCTGCGATCAGCAGCTTCCGCAGTCCGCTGCGCGTGGAAGCCGTGACTTCGCCCATCATCCCGAAGTCGATGAACGTCAGTTTCCAGGGAAGCCCTGCACCTGGAGGGACTGGGGTGACGAAGATGTTCCCCGGATGAGGGTCGGCTTGGAAGAAGCCGTTGGTGAACAGTTGGTCGAACATGATGGACGCGAACACCGGCGCGACCGCGGCGGGATCGATGCCGGCGCCACGGAGCGCCCCGACGTCCGTGATCTTGATGGCAGTGACGTCCTCCAGGGTGAGCACACGGCGGGTGGTCCGCTCCCACACCACGCCCGGGACTTCCACGCGGTCGTCCCCGGCGAAATCCGCGGCGAACCGCTCCGCGTTGACGGCCTCGTGCAGGTAGTCGATCTCCAGCAGGCTGGTCTGGGCGAATTCCTCCACCAGCGCCGGCATGTCGGCGCGGCGGGAAACGAGCCGGATGTGGCTGAGCCAGCCGGCAACCTTGCGCAGGGCGGCAAGGTCGACGTCGACAATGGCGCCGATGCCCGGGCGCTGCACTTTCAGCACCACGGCGTCTAGTCCGGTGTCCCCGGCGTCGGCAGGATTCAAGCGGCCGCGGTGGGCCTGGCCCAGGGAGGCAGCGGCTATGGGCGTGGGGTCCACGGAGGCATAAACCCTGTCCAGCGGCGTCCCCAGTTCCCGGGCGGCCAGGGCGGAGATGGCAGGGAAGGCGACCGGCGGCACCTCGTCCTGCAACCCCTCCAGTTCTTTGGTGATCTCCGGCGGAAGGACATCAAGCCGGGAGGACAGGAACTGGCCCACCTTGATCATGAGGCCACCGAGGTCCACGGCCAGGTCATGGAACCGCTGGGCAAAGCGCCGCATCCGCCGTGACCGCGTCCTGGCGGCCACCCGGCCAAGTCCAATCCGCGGCAGGAACAGCTCGAACCACCACGTGGCGGCGAGGTTCCATGCAGCGAAGCGCAGAATCCGCCGGTAGCGGCCGCGGTGCTCCCGCAGGGGCAACTGGGCGTCGGCCCTCTCCTGGACGGTGGACGCCACCCGCGTCAGTCCTGGGCGAGGATGGCGTACAGACGGCGGCGGGCCTCGTCCAGCACCGCCACCGCCTGGTGCACCTGCTCCTGGGTGCCGGTACGGCCAACCTGGGCTGCGGCCTGGGCCAGTTCGATCCCGGCCTTGGGCAGGGAAGCAACGCCGCCGGCCATGGGGCCGGCGGGATCCCATGGCGCAGCCCCGTGGTGGGCTGCCACTTCCTCGCGGCCGGCTTCGGTCAACGAGTAGATTTTTCGGCCGTTCGTTTCCTCGGCTGTAATTGATCCTTCATCCGCCAGCAGCTGCAGGGTGGGATAGACGGAGCCTGCGCTCGGTTTCCAGCTGCCCCCGCTGCGTTCCTCGATCTCGCGGATGATCTGGTAGCCGTGCATGGGCCGCTCGGCCAGCAGGGCCAGCACCGCCGTCCGCACCTCACCTTTCCCGGCGCGGGTTCCGGCCCGCTTTTCAAACCGGGAGCGCAGTTCCTCGACGGCCTGCCACATACCGTCCAGATTGTTCCCGCCGAATCCGCCAGCAGGGTTTGAAGCACGCATCATGAACTCCTTTGTCAATCGTGAACGATATACAACGATACTCAGCGATACATGCCCGCACCATAGGTCAGGACCCAGGCGCGGCAAGGACCAGTCGCAGGGTCAGGACGAACCCTTTATCAGGATTTGCGCAGGGTGAGGATCTGTTCAGCGCGGCCGAACGGCCCCTGCCGGTCGTGCAGCACGGTGGAGGTCAGCCCGATCCCGTCGCTGCCGAACGACACCGCATTGTCCAGTCCCAGCCATTCCCCCCGGGGCCGGCGGTACATGTGGATCTGCAGGTCCAGATTGGGGAACGCGTAGTTGCCCTTCCCCGGCGGAACCCTGGCCGCGATGCCGTTGGCCGTGTCCACCAAGCCCATGAGCCGGGCCAGGTCGCCGCTGTCGGCGCGGTCGGTCAGGGGGTGGTCGGTGCGGAGCCACACCTTGCCGGCTCCGGGACGGTGGCCCTCGGCCACCCTCATTTCGAGGGAGCGGATGTAGCCGCCGGGCCAGACGGCGGCGCCGTCGTACGGCTTGCATTCGTCGGGGCCGGGGATCGCTGCGTCCTCGACGGCGGCGACTTCAGCGGTGTCACTGGTCAGCATGCGCCACCCGGCGGCGCGGATGGCGGTGCGGCCGCCGGCCACGAGTTCCGCCTGCACCAGTTCGATGGTCCTGCCGGGACGCAGCGTGGTGGTCTCGATCCGGAACTCGCCGCCCGGGATCAATCCAAGGATCTCGTAGCTGAGGCGGGCCATCCGCATGTCTTCCCGCGGCTGGTGCCGTTCAAGGACATCGGCCATGAGGCCCGATGCCGGGGCCATGTGCTGTTCGTGGACGTTCCAGGCACCCTGCGCGTGGATGGTGGAGCGGAACCGGCCGCCGCCCAGGTCCTGGTAGTAGAAATTGCCTTCGGCGAGTTCAGGCAGGTCTGCAGTCAAGGCTGGCCCCTTACGGAAATTCAGTGAATTGCCACTAACTCTATCCCCCGCGGACAGCGCACGGCGCGCCAACGCGGGCAACGAAATGTTGGAGGGTGCGGGTGGCAATCGGACTAGAGTAAGGAACTGGTCCTGTCAGCAACCCTCAAAAGAGGTGTTTCATGCGCGTCATCAGCTACAACCTCCGCAAGCACAAGGCCAGCGGCGAACTTCTCGCCCTGGCCCGCAACCATGACATCGATGCGCTGTGCCTCCAGGAAGTGGATGCCAGCGACCTCCCGGAGACCCTGGGCCCGCTGCACCTGGCGGATGCCACCAAGGGCAACCGGCTGGGTCTGGCCATCTACTACCGCACCAGCCGCTTCACCGCACTGGATACGCAGTCCTTCGCGTTGAAGAAATCAATGCATGACAGGGTGCTGGCTCCGGCCCATGAACGGCTCATCGGCACCAGGGTGATGGACACCGAAACGCAGCACGAGCTGGTGATCGGATCCTTCCATGCAGCTCCGCTGACGGCGTCGAACTCTTTGCGGCGCAAGCAGATCCACGCAGCCCACGCTGAACTGCTGAGCATGGGCAAAGGCCTGATGACCCTGATGGTGGGTGACTTCAACTACCCGTTCTTCACCAAGAACCTGGACATGCACATGAAGAACTCCGGGTATGCCCTCTCCCTGAGCAACCGGCGCACGTACACCCGGTACAAGGTGTTCAAGGGCCACTTCGACTTCGCCACCTCGCTGGGCCTGGACATTGCCAGCGTGGAGACGCTCCCGCGCGGAAATTCAGACCACCTGCCCATCCTGGTGACCGCCGACTACGGCGAAGGCTACTAGCCGGAGGCTCCCCGGGAGGAGTCCGGGGCCGGCCTACCAGGGTTCGCCGGTGTCCAGCTGCGCCAGCAGCTCCGGCCACGCGGCCGCGAAACCGGGGTGCAGGTCCAGGGCCTCCACCTCTGCCACCGGGATCCAGAGCAGGGCAATGCTCTCGGGGTCGCTGATCACCGGCTCGAAGGATTCCCGCACCCTCACCACCACCGTGGTGTAGGACCAGTAGCCATGGTCCAGCACGGACGTGAACAGCACTTCCACGCTCTCCGACGGGACCGCGGCTTCCTCATACGCCTCGCGGAGGGCGCCGTCAACGGGTTCTTCGCCCTGGTGCAGGGCGCCGCCGGGCAGCCCCCAGGTTCCACCGTTATGACTCCAGACCGCACGGTGCTGCAGGAGCACGCCTTTGGCGGGGTCCCAGGCAAGGACGCCCGCCGCGCCGAAACGGCCCCAGTACCTGCCGCGGTCCCCTTCCACCCAGGCGTCGCCCGGGTCGCGGGGACCTGTGCGCTGCGGTGGGGTGGAGGACATGCCTGCGGACGGAAAATGATCCATTGCTCCAGTCTGACAGGTGAAGCCGCTGGGTGCAGTCCCGCAGGAGCGTCAGGCGTTGTGTCCGTGCTCGACGGCGAAATCGCCACCGGGATACATGACGGTTTCGTGCCCGTCGTCGAAGCGGACGACATACGGCGGGCTTCCACCCTCGCCACGGACCTCCAGAATCACCCCGTGCCGGTCCGAGGACCCCACCGTCCTCCCGCGCACAACGATGCGGTCGCCTTGGGCTGCCTCCATGGCAATCACCTCCAAGCCCCCAGATTACGACTCCACGCGGCATGGGAACAGGGCCCTATGGCAGGATGCCGGGTATGCCGTTGAACCTTGTCCTGCTTGCCGATACCCATGTGCCCAAGCGCGCCAGGCACCTGCCGGAGCAGGTGTGATCCGCAGTGGAACTCGCCGACGCGGTTTTCCACGCCGGTGATTGGGTGGAGGCGGAACTGCTGGACGAATTCGAACGCCGGAGCAAGCGCCTGCTGGGCGTTTTCGGGAACAATGACGGCCCCAACTTCGCCGCCGGCTGCCAGAAACGGCCACTGCCACCATTGGCGGGGTTCGCTTTGCGGTGGTCCACGAAACCGGCCAGGCGAAGGGCCGTGAACAGCGGTGCGAGGCGCTGTTCCCCGATGCCGACGTCCTGGTGTTCGGGCATAGCCACATCCCTTGGGACACGGTGTCGCCGAACGGGCTGCGGCTGTTGAATCCGGGCTCGCCAACCGACCGACGCCGCCAGCCGGCATGCACCTTCATGGAGGCCGTGGTGGACAGCGGGCGGCTGGCGGAGGTCAGGCTGGTGGAGGTCCGCCGCGACTGAGCCCGCGGAGCGGCTTGGCAGGGCAGGGGGCTTCTGCCTAGGGTAGGAAACGTAAGCATGCTTAGTTTCCAGTGGTTGCCCTCGGCAGCCCCAGGCTGCTTCACCATCCCGGGCGATGAACCAGCCCGCGTCCCGCACGAACAGGAGTACCACCATGACTGACCAGTACACCTTCCGTAATCCCGTGACTGCCTACGAAAAGATCTCCCCGCCCAAGCAACACCAGCCTGAGCCCGGGCTTGATGCGGAACTGGCGCCCAAGGCCGACCTCGGGGAAGAGACCTATCGGGGCACCGGGCGGCTGGAAGGCCGCCGGGCGATCGTGACCGGCGCGGACTCAGGCATCGGGGCAGCGACGGCGATCGCCTTTGCACGGGAGGGCGCCGACGTCGTGCTTTCCTACCTGCCGCAGGAAGAGGAGGACGCCTCCCGCATTGCCGGAATCATTGAGGCCGCCGGCCGCAAGGCCGTCAAGGTCCCCGGCGACCTGAAGGACTCCGCCGTGTGCCGGGACCTGGTGGACACGGCGGTGGCCGTCCTGGGCGGGGTTGACATCCTGGTCAACAATGCCGGGAAACAGGTTGCGCAGGAGGACCTGCAGGACATCAGCGACGAGCAGTTCGACCACACCCTGAAGACCAACGTCTATGCCATGTTCTGGGTGACCAAGGCCGCCGTGCCGCACATGCCGGCGGGCTCAACCATCATCAACACCACGTCGATCCAGGCCTACAACCCGTCCCCCACGCTGGTGGACTACGCCACCACCAAGGCCGGCATCAACAACTTCACCAAGGGCCTGGCCCAGCAGCTGGCGCCCAAGGGAATCCGGGTGAATGCGGTGGCCCCGGGGCCCATCTGGACGCCCCTGCAGGTCAGCAGCGGACAGCCCAAGGAGGAACTGCCGGAGTTTGGCCAGTCCACTCCCCTGGGCCGCGCGGGCCAGCCCGCCGAGCTCGCCCCCGCCTATGTCTTCCTGGCCTCGCCCGAGTCCAGCTACGTGGTGGGCGAGACGCTCAATGTCAACGGCGGCAGCCCCACGCCTTAGCGCGCCCCGGGCTCCCCGTACCCCGCGCAGCAGCGGGACAGAAGCCGGGTTTCAGCCGGCCGCGTCCTGGCCGGCCAGGAGCTCGTCCGTGGCCGGGTCCGGTTCCCCGTTGAAGAACTGGGCCAGGACGGTCTTGAACACTGTTTCTCCGGGCGCCGCCCGGAGGAACAGTGTCATGCTGGAGCGGAGCTTCCTGGCGTCGATACCGCCGAAAATGTCTTCGGCGGACTGGTCGGCGTGGTTTGCCAGGACCAGCGCGCACTCCAGGAGCCGCGGGCCCAGCACCTCGTGGTCCAGGTAGGCGCGGGCCTCCGCCAGCGAGGAAATGGCGTACTTGCGGGAGGTGGCGCTCTGTCCCAGCCCGGCAATCTGCGGGAAGACAAACCACATCCAGTGCCCGGACTTCCGGCCGACCTGCAGTTCGCCCAGCGCCTGCTCATAGGTTCCGCCGGTGTTTTGCGCGGCAACAAAACGCTCAAGGTCAAACGGCTCATTCATGGGGATCTCCTCGGTACGTTTCAAATGGTCAAGTCTTTTTCAAGGGCGTCGGCCGCCGCCCGCAACTGGGGGTCCGGGTCTTCCCGCCACCGCGCCAGGACAACGCCTGCCCGCTGCCGTTCGCGCTCCCCCAGCCCCGCCAGCAACGGGACCAGGACGTCGGCGAGAAGGGGCCCGGTCAGGTCCGCTGCCTGCGCGGAGCGAAGGAAACCCTCCAGCCGGGTCAGGTCAGAGTGACGGAGCAGCCGCACCCGTGACTGCAGCAGGACCACCGCTGCCAGGCGGCGCTCGAAAACCGGCCGGGAACCGGGCCGCGGCTGGCCCCACAGGGCGGAGGCCAGCATGACCGTGCCGTCATGGTCCAGGTCCTTGAACTTCCGCAGCGCATCGCGCACGGTCCCGCGAACGGCCCCCACAGAGGAACCATAAGAGGCAAGCACCCCGCCCAGCCGCGCCCCGACGTCGTCCGCCCGGTACCAGGCGCCCTCGTTCTGCAGGGTCCGGTCCACGAAATCCGCCGCCGCGGACACAACGTCCGCCGTACCGGTCATCGCCCGCGCCCGAACGCCGCGTGGTGGATGCAGTACGGGGTCCACGGGCGGGCTTCCAGCCTGCCCTCGGCGATGGGCTCCCCGCATACGGCGCAGGTTCCATAGGTCCCCGCCGCCAGCCGGGCAAGCGCCGCTTCAATCTGGTCCAGGCCCGCCGAACTCTGTTTCAGGAGCGCAGAGGCCTGTGAGAGTTCGAAGGCGATGGTGGCACCCTCGGGATCGTGCTCGTCGTCGACATTGGAACCCTGGCGCGCCGAGTTTGCTGCCTCGATGTCCGCCCGCAGCGCCGGCAACAGTGCCAGGCGCCGCGCCCGCTCCTCTTCGAGCAGCGCACGGAACCGTTCGAAATCTGGCATGGAGACAGCCTAACGCGTCAGTCAGTACCAGTTCAGGGTTGCGGAGTGGTTCCAGGCCGCGCACGGTGAACCGTAGCGGTCACGCATGTAGCCCAGGCCCCATTCGATCTGGGTGCGATAGCTGGTGAGCCAGTCGCCGCCGGCGCTGGCGTACTTCCCCGAGGGCAGGGCCTGGGGAATCCATAGGCTCCGGAGTAGGCGTTGGTGGGGGTGGTCAACCAGTCGGACTCCTCGGTCCACAGCTGGGCCAGGCACACGAACTGGTCCTGGCCCCACCCGTAGGCGGGCAGGCGTCCGGACGCGTAGCTTTTCGCCCCGGCGGGATCGTTGACCGCACCGTCGGGAACGGAAGGCACGACGACGGCGGGAGGGCTTGGTGGGGCCGGTGCCGGGGCTTCCGGAGCGGGAGGGCCGGGGTTGCTGACGGCGGGATCATTGACCGCGCCGGGGGCCGGACCGGGTTGGGCCGGATTGGCCTGGGCAGGGTCGGCACGGGGTGCGGGCTCCTGTGGCTGCCGGGCTGCCGCTGCGGCGGCCTTGGCTGCGGCCTCCGCCTGTCCGCGGGCCTGCTCCTCAGCGGCGGCGCGCTTGGCCGCCTGGGCCGCCTCATAGGCAGCCAGTGCAGCCTGGCCCTGCCGGTACTCACCCTCCATGGCCGCCGTCGTACCTTTCAGCGTGGCGAGCTGGGCGGTCAGCTCAGTGCCGTGCCGCTGCTCCTCCGCGACCTGCCGGGCCAGCGAAGCCTGGGCAGAACGTGCGGCGTCCAGTTTTGCTTTCGCTTCCCCGGACAGGCGTTCCCGCTCGCTCCTGGCGGCCTTTTCCTGTTCGGTGAGGGCGGTGGCCGTCTTTTCGGCGGCCGCAGCATTGCTGACCAGGGTGGCCAGGGCAACGGCCATGAAGCCCCCGCCAAGGGGGAGCCTCCCTAAGGTCACGAACGGGCGCATAGTCCCGAAGGTTACCGTCGGGATTGGGCGCAGGGCAGGGGCCTGTTTCCACATTGTTACCGTGCTTCACGGGCAAAGTATCACCTGAGGTCAGGCCCTGGCTCGGGGTGTATGTCCAGACGTTTGCCCAATGCGAGAGAACAACCTCGTATGTTATCCAAATGTGACAATCACGCCGCACGTGGGTTATGGTCTTTTGGTGTCCCTCTCAGACGGGACATTCCCGTCAGCATGCCGAGCCCTGCCGCTGATCATGGGATTCAACCGCTCCAGTTGGCAGGGACGGGGGAACCAAGTTTCCGCGGCCACTTGTGGCCTTGGGGTTAAGTCGATAGCGCCTCCGCACGTCGCGGGGTTGCTTCCGGCCGGGTATCTCCAGCCCGAACCCGACAGCTCACCCCGCAGGCATGGGAGAGGCGATCAACCGTGTCAAAAATTTCAACCACTGCCCGTCACCGCGCGACCCCGGCCCGCTCCATTGTGCTCGAGGGCCTCGCAGTAACAGCCAAGTCCCAGGCCCGCTCCCTGGGCCGTCCCGCGCTCGCCGTTGCTGCGGCATCCGGCATTGCCTTCGGAGTCGGCGCCCCGGCCCATGCAGGTGTATCCGCCCCGGACACCACTGAGCAGACCAGCGTCCAGGCCACCTCGGCTCCTGCCGCCCCGGCCGCAGCCCCCGCCGCAGCAGCAGGGAACGTCCACACGGTCGTTTCCGGCGACACCCTCGGCGCCATTGCAGCAGCCTACGGCGTCAGCCTCAACGGCGTGCTGTCCGCCAACGGCCTGGGACTGTCCTCGGTCATCTACCCGGGCGACCAGATCCAGATTCCCGGCGCAGGCTACACCGCCGCCCCGGCGCCCGCCCCTGCAGCAGCACCCGTGCAGGCCGCAGCCGCCACCGCACCGGCGAACACCGGCATGAACATGTCCTACGCCTCGGCCACCCCGGTGGCATCCACCACCGGCACGGGCACCGGCGCTGCGATCCTCGCCTCGGCCTACAGCCAGCTGGGCTTCAAGCAGGATTGCACCGCCATGGTCGAGAAGGCTCTGCGCTCCGTCGGCAAGTCCGTGGGCGATCTGGCCCCCACCCAGTTCTTCCAGTACGGCACCGTCGTAGGCGCTCCCGCCCCCGGTGACCTGATCATCACCTCCGGCCACGTGGGCGTTTACGCAGGCAACGGCCAGGTTGTCAGCGGCGGCGTCAACGGCTTCGACACGCAGGTGCACTCCATCAGCTGGCTCGGCGGCTACTCCGCTGTGCGCGTAGCCTAGTCTTCGCACTGTCCGGCGCCGTTGGCGGCGCCGGACGAAGCAGGAGGGTGGCAGCCGGGAACACCGGCTGTCACCCTCCTGTCGTTTTACCCCGCGGGCCGCCTCGGTCAGGTCCCGCAGAAGGTCATGTAGCTGCCGAAGTCGTCGGGCGCCCCCTGCAGGTAACGTTCCAGCCCGGGCCGCTCGGTGAAGGGTTCACTGACCGCCTCCAGCAGCTGCTGCAGCGGAGCCAGGTTTCCGCCGGTGGCAGCGGACAGCGCCTCCTCCACAAGGTGGTTCCGCGGAATGTAGGCCGGGTTCACGCTGTCCATCAGCTCCGCGTCAGGCTGCAGCGCCTGCCACCGCTCCAGCCAGGCATCGAGGGCGGCCAGGTCAAGGACCATGCCGCGCACGGGACGGAGGTCCCCGCGAGCCGCTTTGCCCAGGTTGCGGAAGAACAAGGTGTAGTCCACGGGTCCGTCCTTCAGGATGTCGAGGACATCATCCACAAGGGCCCCGGCGGCGCCGCTTTCATCGACGCCGCCCAGGCCCAGCTTGCCCGTCATCCCGCGGGTCCATGCCTCGCTGTACTGACCGCGGAAGCCGCCGAGTACCTCCACCGCCGGGGCCACGGCTTTTTCCTGGTCCTGGTCAATCAGCGGCAGCATGGCCTCGGCGAGCCGGGCCAGGTTCCATTCGGCAAGGACCGGCTGGTTGGCGTAGGCATAGCGTCCGCCGACGTCGATGGAACTGTAGACGGCGGCCGGGTTGAAGGCGTCCATGAACGCGCACGGGCCGTAGTCGATGGTTTCCCCGGAGATGGTCATGTTGTCCGTGTTCATGACCCCGTGCACGAAGCCCACCAGCATCCACCGGGCCACCAGCTCCGCCTGGGCGGAGACGACCGCCGCGAACAGAGCGAGGTAGGGGTTGGCGGCATCAGCGGCGTGCTGGTAGTGCCTGCTGATGGCGTGGTCCGCCAGCCGTTTCAGGAGGTCCATATTTTCGGTTGCGCGCGCGTACTGGAAGCTGCCTACGCGCAGGTGGCTGCTTGCCACCCGCGCCAGGACGGCGCCGGGCAGCATGTCATCGCGCCGGACCTGCCGCCCGGTGGCCACGACGGCGAGCGACCGGGTGGTGGGAATGTGCAGTGCGTGCATGGCCTCGCTGACAATGTATTCACGCAGCATGGGCCCGACGACGGCACGGCCGTCCCCGGCGCGGGCGAAGGGCGTTCGCCCCGAACCTTTGAGATGGACGTCCAGGAGGCGGCCGGCCCGGTCAGTGACCTCGCCCAGCAGGAGGGCCCGTCCGTCGCCGAGCAGGGGCGAGTATCCGCCAAACTGGTGTCCGGCGTACGCCTGCGCCACGGGTGTGGCACCGGCCGGCACGTGGTTTCCCACCAGGAGCCGCACACCCTCGGGGCTGCGCAGGTATTGCGGGTCGAGGCCCAGGTCCGCTGCCAGCTTCTCGTTCAGGACGAGGAGCTCAGGGCTGGGCGCTTCCTCGGCCTGCCAGGGCACGGCGAGTTCCGCCAGTTCCCGGGCGAAACGGCCATCGAAAGTGACCGTGGATTCAGCTGCTGCTGTCATGGTTTAACCCTATCGCCGTTGTTGGGCCCGCTGCTTCTCCCGCTGGTTGCCGCCGCCGCGGAACAGGGATGCGGTCAAGGTCGTTGGCGGCGATCACGGTAACCCCTGGGGCCCGTGCCTGCGCCTGTTGTTCCAGCACGGAGACGTCGTCACCGTACCGTGCGGAGAAATGGGTGAGCACCAGGGTGCGGACCCCGCCGGACGCCGCCAACTCCCCGGCCTGCCCGGCAGTAAGGTGCAGGTACTGCCGTGCCAGGACGCCGTCGTCGTCGCTGAACGTTGACTCGGTGACCAGCAGGTCAGCGCCGTCCGCCAGGTCGTCGGCGCCGGGGCACGGCGCGGTGTCCATGATGAAGGCGAAGCGCTGGCCCGGCCTGGGTACGCTCACGTCCTCCAGCCTGACTGCCCCAAGGACGCCGTCGCGTTGCAGCCGGCCCACGTCCGGGCCTCCGATTCCTGCCGCCTGGAGCCGCTCCGGCAGGAAGGTGCGTCCGTCAGGCTCCGTCATCAGGTAGCCGTATGTCTCGATGCGGTGCCTCAGTGGCCGCACCTCCAGGCAGTCCGCCACGGGCCCGGCCCCCGAATGCGGATGGAGCCGCAGGTCGATGCCGGGCGAACCCACGGCCACCAAGGCCTGGACCACCGGGTCACCCGACGCCGGATAGTGCAGGTGGACCGGGTGTGCCACACCGTCGAGGGCCATCCGGGACAGGACTCCCGGCAGCCCGTAGCAGTGGTCTCCGTGCACATGCGTGAGGCAGATCCTGTTGATGTGGCTGGCCGCGACGCCGGCGTGGATCATCTGGCGCTGGGTTCCCTCGCCGGGGTCGAAAAGCAGCCCTTCGCCGTCCCAGCGCAGAAAGTAGCCGTTGTGGTTCCGGGTCCTGGTGGGGACCTGTGAGGCGGTGCCCAATACCACCAGTTCACGCACCGCCGGCGCCTGCCGTCCCGGCGTGCAGCCCCTTGGCGTAGGCGGCCTGGCCGAGGTGCTGAAGGCAGTCCCCCAGGATGCTGACCAGCCGCACTCCGAGGGTCACAGGCGGATTCCAGTGCCTGTCAACCACGCGGTCCAGGTCCGGATCAGCAATGTCTTCCAGGACCTTGGCGGTCTGCCGGTGGACGGCATCGTAGTACTCCAGCAACAGCTCCCGCGGCGCCCTGACGGCGTCCACCTGTTTACTGGAGTGGCCGTAGCCCGTGTCGCGTTCCCCCAGGGGAAGGCCGAAGCGCTTCACGAAACCTTCCGCCGTCCACACCTGTTCCAGGCCCGCAGACGAGGCTACCTGCGCATCCTCCACCCGGCCCGAGTGCCAGATCAACCACGCGATGGAATTGCCGTTGCCACCCGGACGGCGCTGCAGCTGCGCCGCGTCAAGCCCGTCGAGGGCTTCCCGGACCAGGACCGGGAGGCGATCGAAGGCCTCCAGCAGCAGTTCTTTGGATTGCATGGGACTCCCTCCACTGCGGGCCGGGCCACGCCGGCCCGGCCCGCGGGGTTGCTAGCGTTCCAGGTCGTCGGGCTCAAACTCACTGAGCGGCGAGCCGCCAAAATTCTCCTCGTCGTCGCTGCCGTCAGCTTCGAGGCCGGTGGGGGCTTCCCCAAAATCAACATCCGCTGCGGCCTCCCCCAGGGTGGGGGTGTCAGGCGATACCTGCTCATCGCCTGAACGGTAACGCGCCCTGGCGCTTTCATCCCGCAGCGTCTGGTCGCTCAGGAAGTCCTCCTCTTCACCGGAGACGGCCTCGTCCTGCAGCAAGGGGTCCTCCTGCCAGCGGTCGGGGTTGTTTTCGGCAGCACCGGGGTAGTTGTCCGGCTCCCCCGATACTGGGTCCAGTTCCAGGGACGACGCCGCGCCGGGAGTTTCGTCGAGAAGCACATCGTCCTGCTCCACGACTTCCAGCTCATCGTCCGGGACGTTCTGTTCAGTCATGATGGTGCCTTTCTCGTTGCGTTGGGCCGTCAATAGTAAGCATACTGACCACCGCGTGCGGATGGGAACCGTCGATGCCATGCCACCCGTCCCGGCTCCCCGGCAGTCGCGGAATCCACCAGTAAAAACCCGGAAGGTCAGCACCGACCATAAGGGGTAACAGCAACAGTAACGACGTACTGTTTGGAGCCGGACAACAACGGCAGCAAGGAGAAAGCCAATGCAAGGCAATGAGCCCCTGGACGGGGACGCGGCAGATCCGTCCCATCCCCGGTCTTTTACCGGCAGGATGTCTGTACTGTGGACCGACGGCCTGGGCCGGGCAAGCATACGGGCAATCCAGACGCTCTCCGTGCTGGCGCTCGCCTGGGCAGTGGTGACGGCCGCAACCCGTGTTCCACTGGTCACCATCCCGGTTATGGTGGCCTTGATCCTGGCCTCGGCCATGGCTCCCGCGGTCCGCTGGCTTGCCGCCCGCGGATGGCCCCGCGCCCTGGCCGTCCTGTCGTCCTTCCTGGTGATCCTGGCAGTGGCAGCCGGCGTGGTGGGAGGCATCACCACACTGGTCAGGCAGCAGGCCTCCGTCCTGGCAGCCCGGGCAGAAGCAGGAATAGGCCAGCTTCAGCAGTTCATTACCACCGGCCCCGTGGCGCTGACGAACGACCAGATCAACGCCGCCCGCGGGGAGTTCCAGAAGTTCCTTGCCGGCGGCAGCCTGGGGGCCGACGCGTTGACGGGGCTGAGGACTGCCGGTGAGATCGCGGCCGGTACGGTCCTGACGGCAGTCATCCTGTTCTTCTTCCTCAAGGACGGCGAGAAGATCCGCTCGTTCCTGATCGGTTTTCTCCCGGCAACCCGCCAGGGCAAGGCACATCTGGCGGCCGGGCGAAGCATCGTGGTGCTGGGCGGCTACGTCCGCGGGACACTCATCATCGCTGCGATTGACGCCGTGATGGTCCTGATCGGGCTCCTGGTCCTGCGGGTTCCCCTGGCAGTGCCGCTGGCCGCGGTGGTCTTCCTGGGCGGTTTCATTCCGATCATCGGAGCAACCGCCGCCGGCAGCCTCGCGGTGCTGGTGGCCCTGGTGGAAAACGGGCCGGTTACCGCTCTCATTGTCCTGGTGATCCTGGTGGCCGCCAACCAGTTCGAGCACCATATCCTCCAGCCCCTTTTCATGGGCCGGGTACTGCGGATCCACGGGCTGGTAATCATCCTCGCCCTGGCCGCCGGGGCCACCCTGGCCGGCGTCATCGGGGCGCTGCTGGCAGTGCCGCTCACCGCCGTCGCCTGGACCATTTTCAAGACCCTCGCAGAAACGGACACTCCGGGCCCGGAGCCGGTCGCTCCGGCAGAACCCGGAGCGTAGAAGCGCCTGAGCAGCGCTTCCGTGACTTTTGGCCCTACAGCGCCGCCAAGGCCGGGGCCAGTCTTGAAAAGCAGGAAACCCCAGTTCACGACGAGCAGGAAGTGCGGCCATGACATCGCAAAAACCCATAGCTGCGGGCACCAACGACTCAGCCCAAAGCCAGGCCGCGGTCCTGTGGGCAGCCCGCCGGGCGCACCGGGCAGGCCTGCCGCTGGTGGTCCTCCACGTGGTGGACGACCGCTGGGTTGCCGAACCCTATCCGTGGTTCGGAACCCTCCAGCAGGCTGGCGAGGAACTCCTCAAGACCGCCGCCGGCCGCCTGGAAGGAGCGGTTCCCATCACCCCCGCCACGGAACTGCTCACCGGAAGCGTGGGCGGCTCCCTGGCCAAGTACTCCAAGAAAACTTCGATGATGGTCATTGGGTCCGGCAGCGGCCACCTCGGCGGCGCCCTTGCCGACCGCGCCCTCCAGGTCGCCACCGCTGCCAAGGTCCCCGTTGCCGTCGTCGGAACCCAGGACCTCGAGGGCAGGTCGGGAGTGGTGGTAGGCGTTGACGGCTCACCAGAGGCCACCCAGGCCGTTGCCTTCGCAGCCGCTGAAGCAGACCGCGAAGGAGACGAACTCACAGTCGTGTACGCCGTCAGCGTGCCGGATCCCATCATCGATGCCGGCTTGACGCCGGGCGCCCTCGCGGACCTCATCGTGGACGAGGACCGGGTTGTCCTCTCCGAAACCGTCGCCGGACTGAAGGAAGACTACCCCGACCTCACCGTGCACCAGCGGCTGGAAACCGACAAAGGCCCCGTGGACGCCCTCGTCGACGCCGCAGCAGGAGCCCGGCTCCTGGTGGTGGGCAGCCGCGGCCGGGGCGCCTTCAAACGCCTCCTGCTCGGTTCCACCGCCCATGGGGTCCTGAAGCACCTGCCCTGCCCCACCATCATCACCCGGACCCAGGCAGCAACGAACGCCATCTAGGCAGCACCGCCCGCTGATCCTCCCACCGCCCTGCCCGCATACCCAACGCGGAAGGTTCACCCCATGAAGAAGCCCGCAGCCATCATCATGCTGATCCTCGGGATCCTGATAACGCTTCCGGGCCTGGCCGCGCTGGCGGGCGGGGCCGTGGCGTCAGCAGTGGGAACGATCCAGGGTGACGGATACCTGACATCCGGCACATCACGGTTCTCCGTGAGTTCATTCGCCCTGACCTCGCCGCGGGCGGACGCCATTGGAGACGATGTTCCCGGCAGGCTGCCCTTCGACGTCGGCACCCTGCGGCTGCGCGTTGAATCAGTGACCCCGGATAAACCGGTGTTCGTTGGCATCGCCCCGCAGGCCGACGTCGAACAATACCTGTCAGGGGTGCACCACTCGGAGCTGCTCAACATCCGCCAGCGGCCGTTCCGCGCCGAATACCGCGATGTACCGGGCGGCAACCCGGCATCACCGCCCGCGGACCAGCGCATCTGGACCGCCTCCGCGTCGGGAACGGGACAGCAGGAGCTGACCTGGAACATCACGCCGGGCGCGTGGGAAGTCGTGGTGATGAACGCCGATGCCTCCCCCGTGGTTGATGTCCAGGCGCAGGCCGGCTTCCGGTCCGACCTGATCCGGCCGGCAGCCACGGGCCTGCTGGTGGGCGGGATCATCGCCCTGCTGATTGGCGTTCCCCTCATCATCTTTGGAGCCGCGGGTCTGGGCCGGCATGCCGCACGCCCTGACGGCGGGCGCCCCATGGGTGGTCCGGACACGGGTGGGCCGGGCATGGGTGGGCCGGTTTACCGGGAACCGTCAATGAATGGTCCGGCCGCGGCCGGGCCGCCCTACCCTTCTACAACCCCGGCATCATGGGACCAGCCGGGAGCGCCGGGGACGGCCGGAACGCCGGGGGCCGTCCCGCCACCACCGCCCCAGCAGTACAGCCCGGTAGCTGCCGCCCCCACCCCCTACCCCTCCAGCCTCTTTGGTGAACTCGATCCCGGCCTTTCACGCTGGATGTGGCTGGTCAAATGGTTCCTGGCCATACCGCATTTCATCCTCCTCTTCTTCCTCTGGTTCGCGTTCGCCATCACCACCATCGTGGCCGGGTTCGCCATCCTCTTCACCGGCCGCTATCCGCGGGCACTGTTCGACTTCAACGTGGGCGTCCTGCGGTGGAACTGGCGTGTGGCCTTCTACGCCTACGCCGCCGTGGGCACCGATCTTTACCCGCCGTTTACGCTCAAGCGCGCCAATTACCCGGCCGATTTCGACGTGGAGTACCCGCAGCGGCTCTCGCGCGGACTGGTCCTGGTGAAATGGTGGCTCCTGTCCATTCCGCACCTGCTCCTGGTGGCCGCCTTCGCAGGCACCACGGGAACCATCTGGCGGTCGCAGGCAGAAGACAACGTCCTCGGCGCCACCTATGAACGGGCATCCGGACCGTCCCTGCTGGGGCTGCTGGTCCTGATTGCTGCAGTGATCCTACTGTTCACCGGCCGCTACCAGCGCCCGCTGTTCGATTTCATCCTGGGCATCAACCGCTGGATCTACCGCGTTCTGGTGTACACCGCGCTGATGCGCGACGAATATCCCCCCTTCCGGCTGGACCAGGGCGCCGCCGAACCGGAGGGGCCCGGAGAGGTGGTTCCCACAGGGGGCGTGCCGCCTGCCGGTGCGCCATGACCTTCGGCCCTAGCCCCGCCCCACGTACGCAGGCATGATGGGCCCTGACAACGCGGGTCCGACGAGGGAGCAGAGATGAGCATTGCCGGGGCACCAATAGCCAGGATCGTGGTGGGCGTCGACGGGTCGGAGGCGTCCGTGGAGGCACTTCGGCAGGCCCAGCGGATGGCCACCCCCCTTGGCGCCAAGGTCCAGGCGGTTGCCTGCTGGGAGTACCCGCAAATGTACAGCGGCTACGTGATGATGGGCGTCGAGGGCTTCGAGGAGGGTGCCCGCAAGGTCCTGGACGATGCTGTGGCGCAGGCCTTCGGAGCCGAAATGCCGGCCAACGTCAGCTCGACCCTTGTGCGCAGCCATCCCCGGGAAGCCCTGATAGATGCCAGCCGGGACGCGGACATGATCGTGGTGGGCCGCCGGGGACACGGCGGGTTCGGCGGCCTGCTCCTGGGCTCGGTCAGCTCCGCCGTCGTGGCGCACGCCCATTGCCCCGTCCTGGTGGTCCACACACCGGAGACCGAATCCGACGGTTCCAAGGGCTCCTGAACGGAATATCGGCGGCAGGGACGGCTGACTTTCAAGGCAGGTGATGGTGGTGCCGGCCAGTGAGGCACGACGACGGGCGCCCGCCATAGCGCTCGCCGCCGCCCTGGCGGTCCTCGCCATCATCCTGGCCCTGTTGCTTCCGGCACCCACGGCCGGGCCGCCGTCGGCCGCCTCTCCGTCCCCATCACCGGCGCTCCCATCCCCACTGCCGGGATCAATTAGTACGTCACCCGCGGGCAGTTCCGCGCCGGCGCAGGAGCCGCAGGAAACCGACACCCCCGAGGCAGGCCAGGCTCCGGTCGAGCCACCGGTGACCGTGCCGCCGGTTCCCGAACCAGAGCCGCCCGAAGCGCCGGCCCAGCCTCCGGAACCGCCCCAGCCGGCGCCGTTTCCCGTGTCCCTCCGCGGCCAGGACCTGACCGTTATTCCGGGGGCCGGCCGCGTCGTGGCCCTGACCTTCGATGCAGGAGCCAACGCTGCAGGGCTGCCGAAAATCCTGTCCACCCTTGCCGCCCGGGGCGTTGCCGGGACTTTTTTCCTGACCGGCAACTGGGCCGCGAACAACCCGCCGGCCGTGGCGCAAATTGTGGCCGCCGGGCACCGTGTGGCAAACCATTCGATGACCCATCCGGGGTTCACGGGCCTAAGCGACGACCTTATAACGCAGCAGCTGCGCGGTGCCGAGCAGACCATCCTCGCTGCCGGGGCCGATCCCAGGCCGCTGTTCCGGTTCCCCTACGGTGAACGCGACACCCGCACCATCGCGGCCGTCAACGCCCTGGGGTACGTGGCCGTGAGATGGACCGTGGACACCCTCGGCTGGAAAGGCACCAGCGGGGGCGCAAGCATCCAATCGGTGGCCGACCGCGTCCTGGCCGGGCTGCAGCCCGGCGAAATCGTGCTCATGCATATCGGGTCCAACCCCGACGACGGGACGACGCTGGACGCCGACGCCCTCCCACAGGTCATGGACCGCATCACGGCAGCGGGGTACGGTTTCGCCACCCTCGACGCCCTGCTGGGACACTGATCCGGGCAGCCGCACCCATGGCGAAGAGCAAGCACTCCCGGAACAGTCACATGAAGACGAGGCAGCCGGGCCCGTCCGGCATTGGCACCGGGCGCGCATACACCGGGGATCCGGCCCATCACGGACTGCCGGTCCACGAGGTGGTGCTGCTGCTTGAGACGGATGCCGCCAGGGGCCTTGACCAGGAAGAAGTGGTGCGCCGGCGTGCCCAGTTCGGCGTCAACGAGCTGCCACGGTCACAGCGCGCGGGCATCGTGCGCAAACTCGGACGCCAATTCAACAACCCGCTGGTCTATGTCCTGTTGGCCGCCGCCATGGTCACCGTCTTCCTGGGTGAATTCCTTGACTCCGCCGTGATCCTCGCAGTGGTCCTGGTCAACACGCTGATCGGATTCATCCAGGAAGTACGGGCAGAGGCGGCCCTGGATGCCCTCCATTCATTGGTCCGCACGCATGCCGCCGTGATGCGCGGCGGCGAACGGAAGCACGTCCCGTCCGAGGACCTGGTTCCCGGCGACCTGGTCCTGCTGGAAGCCGGCGACAAGGTACCGGCCGACCTTCGCCTGGTACGCCTGTCCGCCCTGCGGGTGGACGAATCCGCACTGACCGGCGAATCAGACCCCGTCGCCAAGGACGAGGTGGTGCTGCCCCAGGTCACACCCGTGGCGGACCGGAGGAACATGCTGTACAGCGGCACCCTGGTGACCGCCGGCACCGGCGCGGGAATCGTCGTGGCCACCGGCGGCGAAACGGAACTCGGCGAAATCCACCGGCTCATGGGTGCCGTCAGGCCCGTGGCCACGCCGCTGACCCTGAAACTGGCACGGTTCAGCACCACCCTCACCGTCGCCATCCTGGCCCTCGCCGCCGTGGCGTTCCTCGCCGGACTGGCACACGGCGAACGGCCGGGGCAAATGTTCACGGCCGCCGTCGCCCTGGCCGTGGGGGCCATCCCTGAGGGACTTCCCGCCGCCGTGACGGTCACGCTTGCCATCGGCGTCCGGCGCATGGCCCGGCGCCGTGCCGTGGTGCGCCGGCTGCCCGTGGTCGAAACGCTGGGCAGCACCACGGTGATTTGCTCGGACAAGACGGGAACCTTCACCGAGAACCAAATGACAATCCGTGCGCTGTGGACACCCTCCGGGTGGTACGACGTGACAGGCTCCGGGTACGGTCCGGAAGGACACATCACCCCGTCCGGCGGACAGCAGCCGGACGGCCGGAACGTGCCCACCGGTGCGACACGTCCCGGAGGTGCTGCACTGCCTGGGGACGCCCTGCTGCCCGGGGATGCTGCCCTGCAGTGGTCCCTGTTGGGCGGAGCAGCCTGCAATGACGCCAGCATCCGCAGGGAGGGGTCCGGCTGGCAGGTGCGCGGTGATCCCACGGAGGCCGCGATGCTCGTGGCGGCAGGGAAGGGCGGCATCAAAGTGCAGGACTTCCTGGCTGCCAATCCGCGGCAGTCAGAGCTGCCCTTCACGTCCGAGCGGCAGTTCATGGCCACGCTCCACGCCTCTACGCTCCCGCAGGACGGCGGCACCGTGTTCGTAAAAGGCGCCGTGGAGCGTGTCCTGGAACTCTGCGCCCACGAAATGGACGGCCAGGGCGCCGGCAGCCCCGTGCGCAGGCACGCCGTGCTCGGTGCGGCCCACGCGCTCGCGGACAAGGGGCTCCGGGTCCTTGCCACGGCCATGATGAGCCTTCCGGCCGGCTCGGGTCCCCTCTCGGCCACGGCGTTGCGCGGCCGGATGACCCTGACCGGCCTTCACGCCATGCACGACCCACCGCGGGAAGCAGCCGCAGCATCGGTGAAGGCCTGCCAGCGCGCCGGCGTGGGCGTGAAGATGATCACCGGGGACCACGTGCGCACCGCCGTGACGGTGGCGGCGGCCGTGGGTCTGGCGGCTGACAGCGCCGCAGGGACGGCCCTGACCGGGGCGGATCTGGATGCCATCCCGGCGGACCGGCTGCCGGAGGCCGTGGAACGGGCCACGGTATTCGCCCGGGTTTCACCGGAACAGAAGCTTCGGCTCATCGATGCCCTGCAGTCCCGCGGGCACGTGGCCGCCATGACCGGGGACGGCGTCAACGATGCACCTGCCCTTCGCCAGGCAAACGTGGGCATCTCCATGGGACGCAGCGGAACGGAAGTGGCCAAGGAAGCATCGGACATTGTCCTGACCGACGATGACTTTGCCACCATCGAGGCAGCTGTTGAAGAAGGCCGGAACGTCTTTGACAACCTGACCAAATTCATTGTCTGGACCCTCCCCACCAACATGGCCGAGGGCCTGGTGATCCTCGTGGCCATCCTGCTGGGGGCGACGCTGCCCATCCTGCCCACCCAGATCCTCTGGATCAACATGACCACCGCCGTCGCCCTCGGCCTGATGCTCGCCTTCGAGCCGAAGGAACCGGGACTGATGTCCCGTCCGCCTCGCCCACCGGACCGTCCCCTGCTGACGTGGGCGCTCACCGTGCGGGTCCTGCTCGTGTCAGCCCTCCTGGTGGCCGGCACGTGGTGGCTCTTTGAACACGAGGTGGCCACCGGCGCCTCTGTTGCCCAGGCCCGCACTTCGGCCGTAAACCTGTTCGTGGCGGTGGAAGTCTTCTACCTATTCAGTTGCCGGTCCCTGACCCGGCCGGCCTGGCGGATTCATCCTTTCGGCAACCGGTGGCTCCTCCTCGGCGTCCTGGTCCAGGCAGGCGGCCAACTGGCCCTCACCTACACACCGCTGATGAACGGGCTTTTCCACACCGCCCCCATCGGCGCCGACGCCTGGCTGCGGATCCTCGGGCTGGCCCTGCTCGCATCTCTGGCCGTCGCCGTGGACAAGCGGCTCCGGCGCCGCGGCTTCTAGCACCTGGTCCCACCGGAAGGCCCCGCAGCCACGGGCCGAAACAGGACCAATGGCTCTCCCCCGGACCCCTGCGGGAGCCCAATACTGGAACGGAAAGCAGACGGCTGGCGTCCGCCTTTCAGTGGACCGGAGGTCGCGGAAGTGTACGGCTGGAACGACGGCATGGGCCTGTGGGGCTATGTCCTGATGAGCATCAGCATGGTGGTGGTCTGGGGAGCAATCATCACCGGCATTGTCCTGCTGGCCCGTTCCCTGCGGGCGCCCTCCCCATACGACGCCCACCCTCAACCCCCTCGGATGGCAGAAGACGTCCTGGCTGAGCGCTTCGCCCGCGGGGAGATCGACGCTGCCGAGTACCAGAACAGGCTGGCTGTCCTGCGCGGCCAGCCTGGTACCTGAGTCCGTGGCTCCCGCAGGCAATGGACAGTGGGGTGCTGCTATGCCACTCTCTGAATTCGAAAAACGCGAACTCGACCTGATCAGCCACGGCCTGGAAGCGGAAGACCCCAAGCTGGCAGCCCTGCTCAACAAGGATGCCTTTGCGCTGTCACTGCGTACCCGCTTCCGGCGGGGGCTCGTCCTTGTCGCAGCGGGCGCCTGCGTCCTGCTTCTTGGGTTGGTGGTCCGGGTCCCCTTGCTGGGCATCGCAGGTTTTGCGGTGATGAACGGGGCGGCCTACTGGGCAATCAAAGACCTTCGGTGGTCCCTGCGCACCACGAACCGGCATGTCACCCAACTGGAAGGCAACAGCGAATGAACGCCGTAAACGAAACAGGTAAGGATGCTTCCGCCGAGGCCCACGCGCTGCAGGCAGTCGAGGCGCATCACGCCGACATGCTGCGCCACCTGAACGGACTGGTGGGCCTGCTCACGGAGGCCGTGGAGGCGGGCGATCCCGGCGCCGGGCAGGAAACGCAGGCCGCCCTGCTGGACTGGTGTGACAAGGAGCTGGTGCCGCACGCACTGGCAGAAGAGGGACCCCTTTACAGCGGACCGCACGGCATGCCGGAGGCAAGGCTGCTGGTGGACGGCATGCTGGCCGAGCATCAGGTCATCGTGGGCCTGGTCGATGAGCTCAGGACGGCCGATGGCGTTGCTGCCGCGGTGGCCGCCGGTGCCATTCAGCGGATCTTCGCCCTCCACCTGGACAAGGAGAACCGGCTCCTGATGCCCTTCGTCGTCGAATCCCCCGGCCTGTCACTCGCCCAGGCGGTCGAAGGACTTCACGAACTGGTGGGAGAAGGTGCGGCCCACCGCCATGGGCAGGGCCACCACGGGCACTAGGACCACCAGGCACACGGACGACGGCGGCGGGCCGGGTGCCGGAGCCAGGGCCCGCGGGCGTCAGGTCACCACAGCGTCAGGGCACCACAGCAGGCTGGGGCTGGGCAGCATCGTCCCCGGCTCCGGTGTCCGGGGCGTGCACCACCAGCACGGGGCAGTGCGCGTGGCTCACACACGCGGAACTGACAGACCCTGGCACAAAGTTCCCATGGCCCCTCCGGCCGACAACCAGCAGCGACGCGTTGCGGCTCGCGTCGATCAGCGCGGGGCCGGGCCTGCCGCGCACCAAACGTGGGTGCACAAAGGTCGGCACTTCCTCGAAAGCATCCGCCAGCGCCTGCTCCAGCACCTGGTGGGCGGCATACTTGAAGCCCTCAATCCCCACGGCCAGGTACACGCCGTAACCGGCTGGAACGTCCCAGCAGGCCCAGGCCTCCACCGGTGCGGACAGCGGCTCCGCCAAGGCCCTGGCAACCCGCAGCGCCGCGATGGAAGCCTCGGAGCCGTCCACCCCCACAATGATCCTGGAGCGCCGACCGGAAGGAGGCACCGCTGCCCCGTTCCCTGCTGTTGCCACGTTGCCTCCTGTCGCCGTCCCACCCCAGCGTGAACCCGAACCTCTGCCCGGAACAGGGCCAAAGGTCATCACGGGTGCACCAGTGCCATCGTGCCATGCGCAACACCGGCAGCGACTTGCGCTGCCCGGCGGACTTTGGTCCCTTCCGGCACAGCGCCCGGCAGGGAACAATGGGACCAGGCCCTTCCCGGGGCCTGGCCCGCGCAGGCGGGACTGGGTCGTGAAGATTTTGGGAGCGTTCGGTGCAGATGCATGAAACTGGGGCTGATGAAGCGGCAGGATCTTCCGGGCAGGTCCGCGTGTTCATCCTTGATGACCACGAACTTGTCCGGCAGGGGCTGAAAGACCTGCTGGAAGGCGAAGGGTTCCTGGTGGTCGGCGAAAGCGGATCCGCGGCCGAAGCCACGCGGCGCATCCCCGCCCTGCACCCGGACATCGCCATACTGGACGGCCGGCTTCCGGACGGCACCGGGATCGAAGTCTGCCGGGACGTGCGTTCACTCGATCCCCGCCTGCGCTGCCTGATCCTCACCAGCTACGACGATGAACAGGCCCTCCGTGGGGCGGTCCTGGCCGGCGCCTCGGGGTACATCCTGAAGCAAATCAGGAGTGATGACCTCCTGGCGGGTATCCGCCGGGCCGCGGCGGGCGAGTCCCTGTTTGATCCGGGAGTCGAGCAGCAGATCATTGCAGGGCTGTCCACGGCACCCACCGACCCCCGGCTGGACGGCCTGAGCGCGCAGGAGAAAAAGGTGCTGGCCCTGATCGGCCAGGGGTTGACCAACCGCCAGATCGGCGATGACCTGTTCCTGGCCGAGAAAACCGTTAAGAATTACGTGTCGTCCATCCTGGCCAAACTGGGCTTCGAGCGCCGGACGCAGGCCGCCGTGTACGTCACCAAGAGCTCCACGGACTCTGCCTGACCCGCACCCTGGACGGGCCTTACGCCAGCGGGACGGACCATTTCACGCAGGTGCCCCCGCCCGGGACGCTGTCGATAACGCAACTGCCCTCCAGTTGCCCGGCGCGGTTGCGCATGTTGGCCAGGCCGCTCACCTGGACAGGTTCGGCGAAGCCCTGGCCGTTGTCACTGATAAGGAGCTCCACCTGCTCCCGGCCAACGGCGACCGAGACCTGGATTTCGTCTCCGCCGGAATGCCGCAAAGCGTTGCTGAGGCCCTCCGACGCCACAGACAACAAATGGACAGCCACGTCTTCCCCGATCGAATCGACCGGCCCGTCCAGGGACACCTTGGGAGTGACGGCGTAACTGCGTGAGCTCTCCCGGACTACGCGCAGGATGCGGCCCGTCAGGGGTTCGCGTTCCTCATCCGCGGTCCTGAGCGAGTAGATGGTGTCCCTGAGCTTGCGGATGGTGTCATCGAGTTCGGTGGTCACGGCGGCAATCCGCTCGTGCGCCACAGGGTCCAGGGTGTAGCGGCGCAGGGTCTGGATGCTGAGCCCGGCGGCAAACAAGCGCTGGATCACCAAGTCGTGGAGGTCCCGGGCGATCCGCTCCCGGTCTGTGAACAGGAGGTTTTGTTCACGCAGGGCATTCACCCGCGCCAGGTCCAGCGCCAGCCCAATCCGACTCCCAAAAATGGCACCGGATTCTGCCTCAGCCTGGTTGAACGCGGGCGCTCCGTGCGCGCGGGCCAGCAGGAGGACTCCGTTGTCGCCGGCGCTGTGGCCCAACGAAAACACAAGGACGGAGCCGAGCTTCTCTGCCATCCTGTCTTCGAAAACCTGCCGCGGGTTCCGTGCCACGAACGACCCCCCGTTCTGGATTACGCCGGAGACCGCACTCGAGGCCATCAGTTCCTGGCCTGTCTGGAGGCCCTGCACGCCAAGGCATGCCCTGCACCGCAGCGCTCCATCGCCCGCCGGCACGGCTATCACCGCAAGCGCCGAATCGGACACCTTCAAGGCGGTCTCGGCAACGACGTCAAGGTTGTCCGCATCCCCCGGTTGCGAGGTCATGATCAAGCGGCTGCTCAGCTCCATGCCCGCCTCCAGCCATTTCTGCCGCCGGCTGCTGTTTTCGAAGAGGCGGGCGTTCTGGATTGCCACACCTGCCGCTGCAGCCAGGGCAACGGCAAGGTCTTCGTCCTCCGGAGTGAAGTCCTCCCCGCCCTGTTTCTCGGTCAGGTAGAGGTTTCCGAACACTTCATCCCGGACGCGGACAGGGACTCCGAGGAAGGTCCGCATGGGCGGGTGGTTTGGGGGAAATCCGGACGTAATGGGATGCTGGCCCAGGTCATGGAGACGCAATGGCTTTGGGTCGCGGATGAGCAGGCCCAGGACGCCGTTGCCGGTGGGCAACTCGCCAATGGAACGGATGCCTTGTTCGTCGATGCCGACAGTGATGAAGTGGCTCAGCCGGCGGTCCTCGCCGATGACACCCAGGGCTCCGTACCTGGCGCCCACCAGGGCGCAGGCGGAGCGCACCAGGCGGTCCAGGACGGCTTCCAGGCTGAGGTCCTCAGCGAGGGCCACCACCGCAGCCAAAAGGCCATTGATGCGTTCCTGGGTGTCCGGCAGGTCATCTCCCCGGACGGTGAAGTCCCGCTGGTGGCCTTCCACGGTGTCCCTTATCGGGGAGTGCCGAGGCCGCTCAGTGCTCACGTCCCACCTCCTGCGGCAGGAACCTGCGGCGCTGCGGGTCCATGGCGCGGTCTAAGTGCATGAAACGGAAGTGCCGGCCTCCGCCCCCAATTCCGCCTTCACATGAGCATGAAGGCGCTTCGCCTCCCATTCTAGGAGAGGTGGGGAGAAAAAACCCTCAGTGAGCTTGTTAATTCGGGGCAGGCGCGCGCGGGACCTTCTTCTTCCCTATCCGTGGCGGGTAAGCGGCCCTAGGCTACGGCCATGAACAGCGCAGCGACAGAACCGGAAATCAAGGAACTCGGCGTCCACGATTGCTGGCGATACCTCAGGTCAACTTCCCTTTGCAGGATTGCCTTCACCGATGGCGTCACCGTGGAGAACTACCCGGTGAATTTTGTCCCCACCAACGGCACATTGCTCATCCGCACCGGCGAAGGAACAAAGCTCGCTTCCCTGACCGACCGGAAGGCTGTAACCGTCGAGGCGGACGGAATGAACCAGTACGGCACCATCGCCTGGAGCGTCGTCCTGAAGGGCCATGCCATGGTGGTGTCCGATGAGGAGGAGATCCGGGATGCCATGGAGGCAGGCCTGTCCCCCTGGCAGCCGGGTCAAAAAAACATCCTGATCCGGATCACGCCGGAGGAGATGACCGGCCGGAGGTTCGTGATCGCAGCTCCGACCCATTGGTGGCCGCCGCGCGAGCCCGCCGCAGACTAGCCCACCAGCCCGACCTGACACCCCTCACCAGAACCCCAAAGGATGGTTTCCCGTGGCACCTGCCAAGCCAATCGCCGTCGGCATCTCAGACACTGCGGCGTCCAATGCCGCCCTTTTGTGGGCAGCAGCCCGGGCCAACCGGCTCAAGTGCCCCCTCGCCGTCGTGAACGTTGTCGACGACCGCTGGATGGCGGCAGAAGTGCTTCCCTACCTTGAAGTCCTGCGTGAATCAGGCCTGGGCCTGCTGAAGGAGGCCGGCGAAAAAGCCGTCGCCGCCGAACCCGGCCTGCAGATTTCGCTCCAGCTCCTCGAAGGAGGGGTGGGGGCGGCACTGGGCGACTATTCCAGGAACGCCTCCATGCTTGTCCTGGGCACCAGCGGGCACAACCGCGGTGCACTGACGGACCGCGCGCTGCAGGCGGCTGCCACGGCTGAGTGCCCCGTTGCTGTCATCAGTGAAGGCCAGGCGGAGGGCCGCGGCATCCTGGTTGGCGTGGATGGGTCGCGTGAGTCAACCCAGGCAGTGGCATTCGCGGCCGCCGAAGCTGACGCGCTCGGCGAGGAACTGACGGTCCTCTACGCTTTCACCGGCCCCAACCGGTGGATCGCGGCCGGGCTCCCGCAGAGCAGCTTTGCCACCCATGTGGTCGAGGAAGAGCAGATCGTGCTCTCCGAAACAGAGGCGGGACTCCGGCAGGACTACCCGGACCTTGTGGTGCACACCGTGATGGAAACCGTGCTGGAGCCGGCGGACGCCCTGCTCCGGACTGCCGCAGGCGCCCGGCTGCTGGTCCTGGGCAGCCGCGGAAAGGGCGGCTTCGAGAGACTCGTGCTGGGTTCCACGGCGCACGCGGTGCTGACCCAGCCACCGTGCCCCACCGTGATCACCCGCATGCACAAGCACAACGGCTGACCGGGCCTGCTGCCTGGCCGCACCATGTCACCAGCTGGGGAAAACGGGACGCCGGTCCCGGGGGTGGACCTGCGCCATGCCCGGGACGGGCTTTCCACGGCCGAAGTACGCGAACGGACCGCTGCCGGCCGCATCAACAGCGTGCCCACGGCAACCAGCAGGAGCGTCGGTGAAATCGTCCAGGCCAACGTGTTCACCCTCTTCAACGGCGTGGTGGGAGGGTGCTTCATCCTGCTCCTGGTCCTTGGCCAGTGGCGTGATGCGCTCTTCGGCCTGTCAGCCGTCAGCAATTCGCTGATCGGCATCATCCAGGAGTACCGGGCCAAGCGGTCGCTCGACCAGCTGGCCATTTTGCAGGCTGCCCGGAGCACTGTGGTCAGGAACGGGGCCAGGGAAAGTATTTCTTCGGACGAACTGGTGCCGGACGACCTCGTTGTCCTCAACGCCGGAGACCAGGTCACGGCGGACCTGTTGCTGCTGGGCGAAAGCCCGCTTGAGGTGGACGAATCCCTGCTGACCGGCGAATCCGAGCCCGTCCCCAAGCAGGACGGGGCCGTACTGCTGTCCGGTTCACTGATCCTCGCGGGAAACGGGCAAGCCAGCGTGCTCCGGGTTGGACCTGAAACCTCCGCTTACCGGCTGGCCGCCGAGGCACGGCGATTCTCCCTGGTCACGTCGGAGATCCGCAGGAGCCTGGAAAAAGTCTTCACCGTCATCACCTGGCTGCTCCTGCCCGTCGCCTTGCTGCTCACGAATGCGCAGATGCAGGACCAGGGCGGTTGGACCGGAGCGATGGGATCGGGACGGTGGGTACCTGCGGTCGTGGGAGCTGTCGCCGGGATCATGGCCATGATTCCGCTTGGCCTGCTGCTGATGACCAGTGTGGCATTTGCCGTCGGCGGCCTCCGCCTTGCCCGCCAGAAAGTCCTGATCCAGGAACTCGCCGCCGTGGAAGTACTGGCACGGGTGGACGTCCTCTGCCTGGATAAAACGGGCACACTGTCCTCCGGCTCCATGGTCTTCGATGCCGTCCACGACACCGGGGACGGCCGCGCAGGCGGGTGGCGGAGGGCGGTGGAGTGGTTTGGCGCCAGTCCGGACGCCAGCAGTACCGCTGCCGCGATCGGGGCAGCGTTTCCTGCCCAAATTCCGCTCACGGAGCAGGATTCAATCCCGTTTTCCTCCGCCCGGAAGTGGAGTTCGGTGACGTTCGCGCCGGAATCCGCCGCTCCGGGCACGTGGGTCCTCGGAGCCCCCGACGCGGTGCTCGGCTCCCCTGGCTGCGGGAAAGCACACGGCAGGGCGGTGGCCCTGGCATCCACCGGGCTGAGGACGCTGGTACTGGCACATCTTCCGGGACCGCTGGCGCCGGACGCCGCAAAGGTGGACCTGCCGCCGGAGCTGGTGCCGGTCCTGCTGCTCACCTTCCGGGAAAGCATTCGCGCCGACGCAGCGAAAACGCTGGACTACTTCCGCCGGCAGGGGGTTACCGTCAAGATCATCTCCGGTGACGATCCCCGGACGGTGGCAGCACTGGCCCGCGGGGTGGGCTTTGGAACCGGGGCTGCCTATGACGCCCGCACACTGCCCCGGGACCCAATCCAACTGGAGGAGACCGTGGAAGCCTGCAACCTCTTTGGAAGCGTGACGCCATCCCAGAAGCGGGACCTGGTCCAGGCCCTGAAGCGACGGGGGCATACCGTGGCAATGACCGGGGACGGAGTGAACGACGTCCTGGCCCTCAAGGAGGCGGACCTGGGCATCGCCATGGACTCGGCGTCGCCTGCGACCAAGGCCGTGGCCCGTATGGTCCTCCTGGACGGCCGCTTCGAAAGGCTGCCGGCGGTGGTGGACGAGGGGCGCCGCGCCATCAGCAACATTGAGCGCGTCTCCCTGGTCTTCCTGAGCAAGACCGTCTATGCAACGGTCATCTCCGTGGTCACCGGCATCCTGTTGCTGGCCTTTCCGTTCCTGCCGCGGCAGCTGTCCGCCCTGGACGGACTGACCATCGGCCTGCCGGCGTTCTTCCTGGCCCTGCAGCCAGGCGGTCAGCGTTACGCCGCCGGGTTCCTGCGGCGTTCCCTCGCCTTCGCGGTCCCGGCAGGAATCTGCACGGCCCTGTGCGTCCTGGCGGTCAGCGCGTATGGGCAGTTATGGGGCGGACACAGCCTTGCGTCCGCCCAGTCTGCGGCGACCATGACCCTGGGACTGGTGGCGGCGTGGATCCTGGTGATGGCATCGCGTCCCCTCAACTGGACCAAGGTGCTGATCCTCGCCGGAATGTACGCGGGCCTGGTCCTGCTGTTCACCGTGCCGTTGACGCAGGAATTCTTCCGCGTGGACTGGCCCCCGGCCGGCCTGCTGGTCCCCGCGGTTGCAGTGGCCGCGGCAGGATGCGCGGCCATCGAAATCATTGGCCGTCTGACACGCCGCCGGCCCGCGGCCGCCGATGGACCGGGCTGGGACCTTTGACTCTGGAACCGGCATCACGGGAAGGGGATGGTGGAAATGCCGGGCACCGCGATGGTCCGGTATCCAGATGAGCAGGAGGCAAAGAATGACTGACCTGATGAAATGGTTCGAAAGCCGCCGTTCCCCGATGGATGTCATCGAGAGGCTTTTCGAAGGCGACGTGGGTTCCTCGGCCATTCGGGTTGAGGAGATGGTGGACGGCAACACGCTCGTGGTGCGCGCCGAACTGCCCGGCATCGATCCGGAGAAGGACGTCGACGTGACGGTTACGGACGGCGTGCTGTCCATCAAGGCGGAGCGGCAGGAGAAGACGGAGCAAAAGGACAAGGACAGCTACCGGTCCGAGTTCCGGTACGGATCCTTTGTCCGGCGGATTCCCCTTCCCAGCGGCGTCCAGCAGGGTGACGTCACCGCCTCCTACAAGGACGGCCTCCTTGAAGTCCGGGCACCCATGCCGGACCAGGGACAGGCGGCCGCGGCGTCGAAGATCCCCATCAGCAGGGGTTGAGGACAGTCAGGGTACGACGCCGGTGCCTGGCCCTGTGACGGGCCAGGCACTTTATTGCCCCTTGGCCAAGGCGGCCTCCGCCGCCGCAATGACGGGCAGCGTTTTTACGTACGTATCAGGGTTCAGGGACACCGAATCGATTCCCTGGCTGACCAGGAACTCCGCCAGGTCCGGATGGTTGCTGGGCCCCTGACCGCAGATGCCGATTTTGATGCCGGCGGCGTGGGCCTTGGTGATCGCCTGGGCAATCATGGACATCACCGCCGGGTCCCGCTCATCGAACAGTCCGGCAAGCTCCTCCGAGTCGCGGTCCACGCCAAGCACCAGCTGTGTGAGGTCGTTGGACCCGATGGAAAAGCCGTCAAAGCGCTTGGCGAATTCCTCCGCCAGAACCACGTTGGCAGGGATCTCGCACATCATGTACAGCTGCAGCCCGTCCACGCCGCGCACCAGGCCGTGCTCTTCCATGGCCTGGATGACCTTGTCCGCTTCACGCACCGTGCGGCAGAAGGGAACCATGACGATGACGTTGGCGAACCCGGCCTGTTCCCGTACCCGTTTGAGGGCCTTGCACTCCAGGGCGAACCCCTCCCGGTAGTGGCTGCTGTAGTAGCGGGACGCCCCGCGGAACCCCAGCATGGGGTTCTCCTCCGGGCGCTCAAACGCGCTGCCGCCGATCAGGTGGCTGTATTCGTTGCTCTTGAAGTCGCTGAGCCGGACGATCACCGGCTTGGGGTGGAACGGAGCGGCGATCTTGGCGATTCCGGTAGCCAGCACGTCAATGAAGTACTCCTGCGGGTCCTGGTAGCCGCGGGTGAGCTGCCGGATCAGCGCCGCCTCATCCGGGTCAACCACCCTTTCAGGGTGGACCAGGGCCATGGGGTGGATGCGGACCAGGTTGTTGATGATGAACTCCATCCGGGCCAGGCCCACGCCTGCCGCGGGCAAACGCCACCATTTGAAGGCTGCCGCCGGGCTGGCGATGTTGATCATCACGTCCGTGCGGGTGGCCGGGAGGGCCTGCATGTCCACGTCTTCCACGGAGAACTCCAACAGCCCCTCATAGACGCGTCCCTCCTCGCCTTCCGCGCACGATAATGTGACCTGGACGCCGTCGGCAACCACCTCGGTGGCGTTACGGGTCCCCACGACGGCGGGCACACCCAGTTCGCGGCTGACGATGGCGGCGTGGCTGGTTGGGCCGCCATGGTCGGTGATGATGCCCGCGGCCCGCTTCATGATGGGCACCCAGTCCGGGTCAGTCATCCGGGTGACCAGCACGGAGCCATCAACAAATGATTCGATGTCCTTCGCATCCTGGACCACACATGCCCGGCCCCTGGCGATGGAGTCGCCGATCGCGGCGCCGGTGACCAGGACCGGGCCCGGTTGCACAAGATGATAGGTGCGGAAGGTGGACGTGCTCCGGCGGGCCTGCACCGTCTCCGGCCTTGCCTGGACCATGAAAAGCTCTCCGGTCACCCCGTCCTTGGCCCACTCCATGTCCATCGGCCGCCCGTAATGGTCCTCCACCGCAACGGCCCAGCGGGCCAGCAGGACCACTTCCCGGTCATCCAGCACCAGCGAGCGCTGCTCCCGCTCGGTGGTTTCGACGGTCCTGGTCCGTGCATCCCCGCCCTGGCTGTAGACCATTTTTCGTTCCTTGGCCCCCAACTCCCGCTCGATGACGGGGCTGAAGCGCCGGTCTGCCAGGAGTGGCTTGAACACCTGGAATTTGTCGGGATTGATAGTCCCCTGGACCACCGTCTCCCCCAGTCCCCAGGCGGCGCTGATGACCACCACGCCGGGAAAACCGGACTCGGTGTCGATCGAGAACATCACCCCTGATGCGCCAAGGTCCGAGCGGACCATCCGCTGCACGCCCACCGAGAGGGCAACGTCCAAGTGCCCGTAACCCTTCATTTCCCGGTAGCTGATGGCCCGGTCCGTGAACAGGGAAGCGTAGCAGCGCCGGCACGCGTCGAGGACCCCGCGCTCCCCGGCCACATTGAGGAAAGTTTCCTGCTGCCCGGCGAAGCTGGCATCCGGCAGGTCCTCGGCCGTGGCGCTGCTGCGGACCGCAACGGAAGCCTGGGCCTGCCCGGCGCGGCGGCAGAGGGTCCGGTAGTGCTCCTGGATGTCAGCCGCGATGCTTTGGGGGAAGGTTGCCTGCAGGAACAGTTCACGGATCGCTGCCCCCGCCTGGCGCAGCGTAATGGTCCCCGCGCGCTGTTCCTCCATGTACTGCTTGATCCGGGGCTCCAGGTTATTGGCAGCAAGGAAGGCGCGGTAGGCGGCGGCCGTGGTGGCGAAGCCTTCGGGAACCCTGACGCCGGCGGATTTCAGTGCCCGGCTCAGCTCCCCAAGGGACGCATTCTTGCCTCCCACGGAGGGGATGTCCGCGATTCCTGTATCTTCGATCCACTTGACGCTGATGTCGGCCAGGAAGGTTTCTGCGGCGGCAGTCATGGCTCGATTGTGGCCTCCGGCCAACGGGCCAGGCAGAGTCTTTGGTCCTAGCTCCGCCGCAGCCGCCTCCGGGCCGCTTTGTGGATCCAGTCAGCGACGAGAACGGCCGGGACCGCGAGGAGTGCGATCTGGAATCCTATCGGGGCAGGTGGTGCCTGGCCCAGCAATTCGGCGAGGTAGGGCACGAACAGGCACACCGCCAGGATGGCCAGTTCAGCCAGCACGGCCCACACCAGGAGCTTGTTGGTGCCCCACCCCAGTGTCCAGGGCGGCAGGCTGGCACTGCGGCAGGCAAAAGCGTTGGCGAGCTGCCCCAGGACGACGGCGGTGAAGGCGGCACCGGAGGCAGCCATCAGGAGCCCTGTGTCCGGGACCTGTCCCCGGCTCCAGCCACCCGCAAAAAGGACGGCCGAAAATGCTGACATCTCCATAAACGCCTCCACGGGACCGAGGACGGCGAATACCCGGATCATCAGTTGCCGGTCCATCAGGTGGCGGCGCTCGGGGGCCCTGGCCAGGATGCGTTGCCCTGGCCGTTCGGCTCCGAGGGCCAGCGCCGGCAGCAGGTCCGTCCCGATGTCCAGGGCCAGGATCTGCAGGACGCCCAGGGCAAGGGGGAACTGGCCGGCGGAAAGCGCCCAAATCACAAAGGGAGTAAGTTCCGCCACATTGTCGGTGAGGTGGTAAGTGAGGAACCGGTGGATATTCGCATAGGTTGCCCTGCCTTGTTCGATGGCCGCCACGATGGTGGCGAAATGGTCGTCCAGCAGGACCAGGTCGGATGCCTCCCGCGCGACGTCGGTTCCGCTCAGGCCCATGGCCACGCCGATATCGGCCTCACGAAGGGCGGGGCCGTCATTGACGCCGTCGCCGGTCATAGCCACGACATGGCCCCGGGCCTGCAGCGCCTTCGCCACCCGAAGCTTCTGTTCCGGCGATACCCTGCTGACCACGATGCCGTCGCGGTCCAGGAGCGCTCCAAGCATCTGCCCGTCATCCGGAAGGTCCGCGCCCTCCACCACGCATTCGGGAGCTCCGATCAGACCGATCTGCCGGGCAATTGCGGCCGCCGTGGCGGGATGGTCGCCGGTGATCATGGCGATTTTCAGGCCCGCCCGGCGGGCCGTTCGGATGACTTCGCTGACGTCCGGCCGCGGCGGGTCATGGAGTCCGATCAAGCCCAACAGCTCCATGCCCGATTCAAGGTCAGCGGCGGGAGCGGTCTGCCATGGACGGGGTGGACCGTCGAGCCCCCGCCGCGCCACCGCGATCACCCGTAGTCCCCGGGAAGCCATCTCCTCCACCTGGTCCTTGACCGCCGGGGGCACAAACTCGCAGAGGGGAAGCACGGTTTCCGGGGCGCCTTTGCAGAACAGGTGCGGCCCGGCGATCACGGATTCGCGCCGGCGCACGGGGTCGAACGGCAACCGGCGCGTAAGGGCCGGTTCGGTCCCGGTGCCAGTCAGCCTCCGCGCGAGGACGTCCAGTGCGGCTTCCATCGGGTCGCCGCGGGCACGCCATTGTCCGCCGTGCAGTTCAGCCCGGCCCTGCGACGCGGCACGCGCCGCCAGCGCCGCGTCAGCAGCCCTTAGCAGCCCCTGCCCCTTGATTTCCGCTTCCGGGGCATAGCCCTCACCTGTCACCAGGACGGACCCTTCGGTGGTATAGACCTCGACGGCGTTCATCCGGTTCTGCGTCAGGGTCCCGGTCTTGTCCGTGCAAATGAAGGTCGTGGAGCCCAGGGTTTCCACGGCCTCCAGGTTGCGGATCAGGGCATTGCGGGAGGCCATCCGCTGCGCCCCCATGGCCAAGGACAACGTAACGGTGGGCAGGAGGCCTTCCGGGACCAGGGCAACCGCAACTCCAATGGCGAACAGGAACGAATCGCGCCACTGAAACCCCACCAACAGCGATACCAGGAAAAAGAGAGCGGCAATGCCAAGGGCCACCACGGCGATGACCCGCACTATCCTGCGCAGCTCCAGCGACAGCGGAGTGGGTGGAGGAATAGCACCGCTGGTCAGGGCCGCTATCCCGGCCAGGCGGGTGTCACCGCCGGTTGCGGCGACCGCTGCCTCGGCGTCGCCATTGACCAGGAAGGTTCCGCCCCACGCGGAGTCGCCGCCGGCTTTCGGGACCGGCTCGCTCTCCCCGGTCAACATGGACTCATCCACGGCGCAGGCGGATGCTGAGAGAAGAATGACGTCGGCGGGAACCCGGTCACCGGCGTTGAGCAGCACCACGTCGCCGGCCACCAGCTCGCTCGCGTGGACTTTGCGCGCCCTGCCATCGCGCCGGACCATCACGTCGGCGGGCAGCAATCCGCGCAGCTTGGCCGCCGCATGCTGGGCACGTTCCTGCTGGATGTGGGCGAACACTCCGTTGACTATCACGACGACGACGATCGCCACCGCGAGCTGCGGCATGTCCGCGATGAAGGCCAGGCCGGCAGCGCACCACAGCATGAGGGCGAAGAAGTGCGTCATCTCCCCCCACAGCTTCCGCCATTGCGGGACCGGTTTTTCCCCGGGCAGCTGGTTGGGGCCAGTCTGCTCCAGGAGCTGCGCGGCCCGTTCAGAGCTCAGGCCCTCAGCGGTCCTCACACAGCGTCCGCCTCCTGCCCCACCAACAGCACCGGGCACTTGGAGTGGGCCGCGCAAGCCCTGCTGACCGAGCCCATCGACGACTTAAGCAGCCCGCCCTCGCCATGCCGTCCAACCACCAGCATCTGTGCCCGCCCGCTCTCCTCCACCAGCACCTTCGCCGGCGGCCCGAACTTGACGGTCACATCGATGTTTTCCGGCCGCTCCCCCGAAAAGGCCCGGCCCAGGGCATCCTCGACCAGCCGCCCTGCAGCATCCTCGAGCCTGGCGGTGAACTGCCGGTCCGCCCCTTCAAGGCGGGACATGACCAGGTAGTCCGGCATCCCGACGCATGAGATGACTTCGAGCCGGGTGCCCAGGCGGGCTGCCAGCGTGCCCGCGTAACGGAGGGCTGCGGAGGAGTATTCAGAACCGTCCACACCCACGATGACGGGCTTCGCCCCTGTTTCTGCGTTCATGGACACCACGATCCCGGCCCCGGGTTGCGGAGGGAAGGGCCGAAAGTCATGCCGGCCGGCCCCCGTCCCTGGCTGGCTCAGCCGGAAGCAACTGCTCTTGGCTGCGCTGCCGGTTTTCGGTCAGCCCCGCTTTTCCGGTCAGCCCCATGCAATGCCCTCAGCCCGTTCAGGATGGTGGCCAGGTCCACGAGCTCCTGCAGGAGGGCGCCGGCGACGGCGGGAATGTATCCCGTCATGGCTATGGCCATCAGGACCAGGCTGAGTCCTATCCCGGTCCAGATACTCACCAAAGCCACCGCCACCGTCCGTTTTCCGATGGCCACGGCCTGGGCCACCTTGGACACGTCGTCGAGCATGATCACAACGTCCGCCGATTCACTGGCCGCGGTGGCACCCTTGGCGCCCATTGCGATTCCCACGTCTGCCGCTGCAAGGACGGGGGCATCATTGACGCCGTCGCCCACCATCAGGACGGGCCGTTCCTGGATGCCGGCCACCGTGTTGACCTTGTCCTCGGGAAGGCATTCGGCCTGGACCCGGCCGATTCCCGCTTCCTCGGCGATGTGTGCAGCCGTAGCGTGGGCATCACCGGTCAGGAGCATGGTGTTCCGGACACCCAGGCTGTTCAGGCGGGCCAGGGTGTCCACGGCATTGCGTCGCAACGGGTCCTTCATGATCAGTGCACCGGCGTACTCGCCGTCCACCGCCACGTGGACAGCCAGCTGGCCGCTGCGCACGGCTGCCTCCCGGAATCCGGTTGATGAACTCCGCACCAGGCCTGCTTTCCCCACCACCACCCGCTGCCCGTCGCAGACGGCGTCCACGCCGTGGGTGGCGCTCTCCGTCGCCTGTTGCACCGTCAGCAGTCCAAGGCCGGCGGCCTTGGCGGCTTCAATCACGGAGCCTGCGAGCACGTGCGAGGAGTACTGCTCAGCGGAGGCAGCCAACTGCAGGATCCTTCGGCTCCCCAGGGCTTCGCCGTAGCCCGGCGCCAGCTGGATCTCGTCCAGGACGGGGCGCCCTGACGTGAGCGTGCCGGTCTTGTCGAAGACCGCTGTTTGTGCCTTTGCAAGTTGCTCGAGGGTCCGGGTGTTCTTGATGATGATGCCTTTGTGGGCGGCCTGGCTCGTGCCGGCAAGAAAGGCCACCGGAGCGGCGATGAGGAGCGGGCAGGGCGTTGCCACCACCAGGACCTGGGCGAAACGGAGCGGCTCGCCGGACAGGAACCAGGCTGTTCCGGCCATCGCCAGCGCCAGGACGGTGAAGGGAACGGCGTAGCGGTCCGCCAGGCGGACCACCGGCGCGCGGCTGTTGGACGCCTCCTCCACCAAGGCGATGATCCGGCTGTATTGGGAATCGGCCGCGCTGGCCGTTGCACGCATGCGTATGGCGGCTACCCCATTCACCGCGCCACTGAGCAGCGTTTGCCCCCTGGTGTGTTCCACCGGCAGGCTTTCGCCGGTGAGCGATGATTCGTCGAGGCTGGCGGAATCGGACAGCAGTTCGCCGTCAACGGGTACCAGCTCCGAAGGCCGGACCACCAGAACGTCTCCCGGGGCCACATCACCGATTGGCGTCTCCTCGAGTACGGCACCAGCCCCCTCCCGGTGGGCAAAACGCGGAGCCCGGTCCAGCAGGGACCGCAGCTCACGCGCCGCACGTCCCTGCGCAAAGTTCTCCAGCGCTTCACCGCCCGTGAGCATCAGGATCACCACCAGCGCGGCGAGATACTCGCCCACCACCACCGTGCTGGCGATCGCCATCAGGGCCAGGAGGTCGATCCCCCAGCGCCCCTCCCGCAACGACCGGACCATTCCGGCCGCCCGTACCACCACAATGACGGCCGCGTAGGCGGACGCGAGCACGCGGACCTGAAGTCCCAGATTAAACTGCAGCAGCACCAAAGTGGCCACGAGCACCAGGAAGGTCAGGGCGACGACGGGATACCGCCTGACGAAGCCCCGGGCCTTTTCGACGGGCGAGCCGGCAGGTTCCTCGTCGTCAAAGCTGCCGGCACTCCCACCGGTTCCCGCAGACGGGGCGGCCTGCTTCCTCATCCGTGACACTTCGACACGGGATGGAAACGGTCATCGCACATAGAGCCGAACCTACCCTGATCCTGTCAACCGGGGTAGGGCATTTGGCCCCGCCCACCCCTACGGCATGACTTTTGGCACTCCCCCGGTGCCGGGTCCCGGGAGAGAGTTGAAGGCGCCCTGATCCTTACGCACACCCGGAGCCCACCATGAATGCTGCGCCTTGGACGGTGGAGCGGTTTTTCGACGGCGACCCGGCGGCCCTGGGGCTTTACCAGGCTGCGGAACGGATGGCATCGGAACTGGGTCCCCATGAGGTCCGGGTCAGCAAGAGCCAGGTCTCTTTTCGCCGGCGCCGCGGGTACGCCTACCTCTGGCGGCCGGGGGTCTACGTCAAATCCGCGGTTCCACTGGTGCTGTCCCTTGCCTTGCCCCGCACCTTGGACTCACCGCGCTTCAAGCAGGTCGTCCAACCGGCACCCGGAACCTGGATGCACCACCTGGAGCTCACAGACGGCAGGCAGCTCGATCCCGAGGTCCGCGGCTGGATGCTTGAAGCGTACGAGGCGGCCGGCTGATCAGGGGTGGTGGCCCCCAGGGTCCTATGGCCCTGTCACTTCCCAGCGCGGATGGCAAGGCTGATGGCATGACTGAAAATGGCCAGCAGCCGCAAAAGATCCACATCACCGAACAGCCCGTCGCCGTTGTCCGCGAACGTGTTCCCATGGACGCATTGACCGGTTTCTTCGGCCGGGCCTTTGGTGCCGTCATGGCCGCGGTCCAGATGCAGGGCGCCAGCCCGGCCGGCCCGCCGTTTGCGCTGTACCACGGCATGCCGGGCGAAACGGTGGACGTTGAAGCCGGGTTCCCCGTCGCCGGAAGTTTCCACGGCACCGGTGAGGTGGCCAGCAGCACGCTTCCCGACACGGATGCCTTCGAAGCCATCCACACCGGCCCCTACGACACCCTGGGCACCACGTACGATGCGATCAGGAAGAGCATTGAAGCCGACGGCGCTTCCCCTGCAGACTCCATGTGGGAGTACTACCTGACCGATCCGGAACAGCAACCGGACCCTGCCACCTGGCAAACAAGGGTGGTCTGGCCGGTCGCCTGAGGCCGGGATCAGGCGACCCAGAACCGGCCGGAACCGTGGCCGGCCATGGAAACCCGCCGGCCGCCAAGCACAGCGGTCAGGACCCCCGGCGACGGCTGTAGGTCACATCCCAAGGCTGCGTGCCGCGGCTGGTTTCCAACCATCCGTCCCGGACGATCTCCTGCCGCAGCCGGGTAAGGCTCGCCTCCAGGCCAGGTGCCCACGCCTCCTCGGGAGGCGTTCGGTTCAGGGGCGGCCCGGGGAACGTATCGCCTGTATAGAGCCGCCGGCCGTCCTCCGCCTTTCCCACGAACCGCAGCTGTGTCCGCCCGTACTGTGAGCCAAGTGTGTACAGGATCCGCGCCCACCATTTCACGGATGCAGCATCCTCCAGCTCTATTCGCAGCCGCTCCTCCGTGCCGTGGCCTGAATGGGGGCCATTTGTCGCCATCTCTGCCTCCTGGTGCGGGACCATGGTTCAATTCAGCAAGCTTCCCAGACCCCGCTGCAGGGCCAAGGGTCCTTGGTCACGGAACACGGAAGAACCTGAAGCCCGGTCGGGCCCAAAGGCACTATCCGGCCCGCGGGTCGGGTAGCAGAGTCGGGGCATGACCAGGAACCGTTCCTCATGACTGGCAGTCCGGGCGTCCGGCGCACGCCAGGGGCCGCCGGTGCTGCCGTCCAGGCCGGCGACCACCACGGCTGGAAGCTCCTCTACCTTGTGGCGGGCGCGTCGTCCATCCTGTTTGTGCTTCTGCTGATAACGGCCCTGGTGCTCGACTTCATGGCTCCCCCTCCCGTTCACGGCGGAGCCGCCACCCTTGACTTCATTGCGTCGCACAAGGCGGGCTATGTGGCCGAGCAAATCCTGTGGATCCTCCCGAACATCTTCCCGGTCCTTGTTTTTACTGCCCTCTTCGTTGCCCTCTCGGCCTTCCGGAAGAGCTTGCCCCTGATGGCGCTGGTCGTCGGCGCCCTCCCTTGGGCGCTGCTGCTTGCCGTTCCGGTCAGCAGCCGCGGCTCCCTCAACCTGGTCTATCTCAGCGACCGCTTCGTGGCCGCCGGGACCGAGGAGGAACGCAGGACCTATGCCACCGCCGCCGAAGCCATCATCGCCGAAAACAACACCCCGGCCATCGTCGGCGTCCTCTCCGCCCTTGGGATCCTGCTGATGGGACTGGCCATGCTCACGTCCGGCAAGGCAACCTTCCCGCGGTACCTGGCGTGGCTGGGCATTGCCACTGGCGCACTGGGGGTGGTCAGCGAGCTCCTTCGCCACGCAGCTCCCGGCTTCTATTGGGGGTACGGCATTTTGCTGTGGGTGTGGTTCATTACCACCGGAGTTGCGTTGATCCGTTTGTCGCGCGTAGCGGCCTGATTCCCCCCGGCACCTGCGATCAGGGACCTTGGTCCCTAAAAGTGGGGAGGTGGCCTCTGAGATGGTGGTTTAGGTCGAAAGGCGCACCACGATGGGGTAGTGCGCCCTGAGTTTTGCCGTGCCGTTTCCGGCATGGCATGCAGCCTCACCACTGGAGGCAGGACGATTGAGGAGAACAAGGCTTATGGCAGGTACGTTCGAACTGTTTGTCGATGATGATTCACAGATTCGGTTCCGGCTTGTGATGCCCGATGGACATGTGCTGGCGGTTTCCGGACAGTTCACGGACAAGCATGCGGCGGCCGCCGCCATCGAGGAGGTACGGGAATGTGCAGGCACCGGCCTGATCCAGGACGTAGCGCCGCCGCCGCCGAACGTTCTCCTCGCTCCCCCGCAGCACCCGCAGCACCCGCACTACACCGTCCGCCGCGGGACCCGCAGACTCAACTCCCTCGGCGCCGCCTAGGTCCGGGCTGTAAAGGCCGACGGCGGAACCCGCCGTCCAGGCCATGCATTCAGCCAGTGGGGCACATCCAACGACGGGCCCCACTGCTGTGTCCGCAGCGCCGTGTGTGCCCGCTGCGCTAGAAGCCTGATGAGCTGCCGGAGCCGGAAAAGCTGCCGCCGCTGCTGCCGTATCCGGTGGTGCTGCCGCCGCCCCTGGCGGAATTGACGCTGCTGACCCCGGTATTGAAGCCGGAGTTGAACGTGGCCACGGAGAAGAACATGTAGGACGGGTACACCGTGCCAAGGATGCTCGGTTCGTAAGTCCGCTGCCTGCGGTGGTCCGTGCCCTCATGGGCCGTCTCCATTTGTTCGCGCATCAGGCGTGCCTCGCGGTCATTCCTGGCAAATCCCTGGATGACCGTTTCGGCATGGTTCTCCAACAGCTCCGAGAGCCGGGAACGCGCCGCATAGAGACGGTCCAGGGCCTCTTCCGGGCTAATCCGCCGGTCGGCCAGTTCAGCGGTCCACCGCTCAATCTCCCGCAGGCTTTCGTCGCGGAAGGACCGCAGTGCAGCAGCCGTTGCCGAGTCCCCCTGCCCGTGGCGTTTGGCCAGGAGCTGCTCCAGTCCGGCCAGGTCCTTGCGGAACGGGGCCAACTGCCGGTCCCAGGCAGTGGGCCACGTGTCGGCGCGGTTCAGGAAGGCGTTGCTGTCCGCGATGACGTCATCCAGGGCATCCAGCTCGGCGGCACTGTCCGCGAACTGCCGGGCAAGCTTGAGGTTCTTCCGGCTGCTCAAGGCCCGCCTGCCCAGTGCGTGCACCTGGTTGGAAAGCTGCGTAACGGCGGCATAGCGGCTAAGGAACGTGCGGTGTTTCTCCAGGACCTGGCTGCCGTAGCGGGATGATTCGGGAATGGTGCCGGCATTCAGTTCCGTGACGTCCAGGTCCATGCTGACGTTGGAGTAGCTGCGATCCCCGCGTTCCATCTGCTTTCGGCATCCGGTCCTGGTCACGGCACGGACAATCAGCCATGCGGCCGCGCCCAGGGCCGCGGTTCCCGCGGTGACCCAGGCGGTAACCAGGAAGGCCGCGGAGCGGTACCAGGGCTGGTTGATGAGCTCTGCGCCGCGGCGGATGCCGGCCACGGTGCCGTCCGTCCACTGGGCGTCGCGGAAAAGTTCCTTGGACGCGTCCTGGATGTCGCTGCGCTGCTCGAGCGACACCTTCCGGTCCTCGCCCATGTACGTCCCCACATGCCGGCCCACGGGGTCGAGCGCGAAGATGAACAGTCCGTCGGCCCATTTTTGGCCGTCCGGGCTGATCCACTCCGGATGCCTGGACCGCGCGAATTTCAGGACCTCTTCATTGAGGTTGTCCTCCGCCTTGCCGTTGTACGTGAAGACGGCAACGCGGGTGGGCTCGTAGAACTGGATCCGTTCGACGGCGGGCACCAGGGTGTTCTGGTCGAGCACCCCTGCCGTGTCCTCCACAATGACGGCTGCCGGCACCACAGCGGTGCCCGGCGCCGCCGCCCCCACCAGCAGGGCAGCCAGGGCGAGCACCATCAACACGATCCGGCGCACCATGCTGCCCATGTCCCTCCCCACTGCCTAGAATCAGGATGAAACCAAGGAGCAGGCCGGCCAAAGGGCCGAAGGTCCCGCCGGTGAAGATCATGGCGGTCAGGAGCGCTGAGACGTGACGCAGGAGTCAGGGTCCATTGTGGCCGGCTATGACGGGTCGGATGAGGCTGCCGCCGCCGTCCGCTGGGCGGCGCGCTGCGCACACGCCACCAACGGCTCCCTCCGTGTGGTGCACTGTTCGCTGTGGCCGCTGCTGACCCGGCACCTCGGTCCGGTCCCTGGCGTGTCGGGCAGCGGCCTGGAACAGTCGGCCAGGTCCATCCTCGAGGACGGCGTCGCGGTGGCCACCGCGGAGGTACCCGGGCTTCAGGTCAGGAGCACCCTGCTGCACGGATTGCCGGCGCAGCATCTGGCCGAAATTTCCGCAGGTGAACGGATGCTCGTGGTGGGCAGCCGCGGCCTGGGCGGCTTCCTGGGCCTCCTGGTGGGCTCCGTGAGCCTGGAACTGGCAGCCACCGCCACCTGCCCTGTTGCGGTGATCCGGCCGGAGCTCCACCCGGACGGTCCCGTCGTCGTTGCCGTCGATGCGTCGGGTTCCCCCGCAGCACTGGATGATGCATGCGCCCTGGCGTCGGCATGGCAGGCACCCCTCAAGGTGGTCCACGTCCGGCACGAGCCCGCAGGCTATCAACTGCCTGACCGACAGGGCGCCGCCGGAGCCCAGGAAATCCTGGCGTCGGCAGTGAACCGCGCAACTGCCAAAGCGCCCCTTGTGCGGGTGGACGGTGAAGTGCTTGCGGACACCTCGGTCCCCCACGCCATCCTCAAAGCCGCAGGGGAAGCCCGGATGGTTGTGGTGGGTTCCCAGGGCCGCGGCATCCTCAGGGAGACCATCGGCTCAACTGCACACGCCGTTTTGCACCACGCCCGCGGACCTGTCCTCATTTCACGGCACGGCGGCTGATGCAGCGGACTGCGGGTGTCGGCCCGGCTGCCGGCCGCGCTGCGGCCTAAGCTGGTCGGGTGACCCCTGTTCCCTCCCCCGGCCCGTTGGATGTCGTGGTCCATTCCGGCCCGGCGGACTGGTGGGTCATCCTGGCCGGCCTCGGACCCCTGGCGGTCCTCATCGCCGCGTTGCTGGCCTTTTACATCAACTGGCGCACGCTCAAGCAGCGCACGGCCGCCGACAAAACAGCGCTGGAGCAGAAGCGCGAGGCCGACGCCAACGCCCTTCAGCAAAAGACCGAGTCGGACAGCCGGGCCGAGTGGTGGCGACGGACCCAGTGGGCGCTGGACCGGGCACTCGATCCCTATGAAGGGACCAAGGCGCTGGGGCTGGCGACGCTGGAAGTCCTGGCCCGGAGCGAACTGGCCCGCAACGAGGAGCTCGAGCTGTTCGACATCGCCTGGAAGAGCGTGTCCGGAGACGAGAACGGCGATGAGCCTGAGCCTGACGCCGGCTCCGGGCAGGAATCGGCCTTCGTGGACGACCGCGGCAACTTAGGCGAGAATGGAACGACGGATGAAGACAGTACCAAGGAGGTTGGACCATGAGCGCAACGTCGCCTGAACACCGGTTTGTCCACGCTCCCCGGAACAGCGCTGCCAAGCCCGCCACGAAAAAGGCCTCACCTGCCGAGCACCGTGTCCAGGTTGCCGCCGCACGGCTGCGCGTCACCCTGGATGAACGCCTGGGGCGCGAGACGCCCGCAAAGACCAAGGCACTGGCCAAGGAACCGATCTAACCCGCCTTCAGGGCTTGGGGGTCGACGACGCGTGGCGGGGTTTGGTGGACAGTGGCTGCAGTAATTCTCCGCTGCGACGCCGAAACGCTGCGTCGCTGGAACTACCGTGCCGCCGTCGCGCAGGTATCCGGGTCCGGAACCTTCCTGGACCGCTGGCACACCGGCTTCCGTCCTGACGTCAGTCCGGGAACCGAGGCCTGGCTCCTCCTGGAGGGAAGCAATGACGCCGCGAGCGGCCTGATCGGCCACGGGTTCGTGACGTCCGAGCCGTACCAGGCTGCCGCCGGTGTGGAGGCCGTCTCCCTTGGCTGGTTCTTCGCGCTGGCTTTGGATTCACTCCTGCCGCTCGGCGAGCAGATCCGTCCCGGCATCCTGGGCGGCGCCCTCCCCAACGGCCTGCGCACCAGCCTGAAGGACCCGTCCTTGGTGACCCTGCCGCCGTCGTCCGTGCCTGTACTGCGCCGGCTGTGGCGGGACCACGGGCCGTCGACGGCGGACCCTGCGCAGGTGGCGGGCGGAACCTTCCCGCCGGACGCCGTCAGCACCATCCAGGTGAACCGCTACGAGCGGGATGCCGATGCGCGACGGGCCTGCCTGGCCTTCCATGGCACGTCGTGCGCCTCCTGCAGCTTCTCATTCGAGTCCGTCTACGGCGGGGCGGGGACGGGGGTGATGGGCGTCCACCATCTGGCTCCCCCAGCGATGCTTGACGGCCCTTATCAGCTTGACCCCATTGCCGACCTCGTTCCGCTCTGCCACAACTGCCATGCCGTGGCGCACAGCGCAAGCCCGCCGCTGACCGTGACCGAACTCCGAAGCATCATCTCCGCCGCCGGCCATGTGAAGGGTGAGGTGGTCACGGAGGTGGCACTCCGGGCGCAGGAGGATGCACGGCGGATCCTCGATGGCGGCCAGGCGTAGGTTCCATGAGCTGGCGGTAAAATTGCAGGGATGACGTTGGCCGCCAGTTCCGCCGGGGCGTTGCCCTTTGCGCGGAAAGCCCGCAGTGTAATGCGCCGCGTACCCGTGTGGGCGTGGCGCCTCTTGATGCGCTCGGTCAGCGCCCGCGAGCAGGCGCGGTTCAATACGGACCCAATCACTGCGGTGGCTTACACGCACGACATTGACTACGTGGGCGATGGCCTCCGTTCCCACCGCCTCGACATACTGGCGCCGCTAAACCCGGCACCCCGCTCTGCCGGCGGAGGGGACGTGGCCGGCCGAGGGGACGTGACCGGCCGACTGCTTCCCGTTTACGTGTACTTCCATGGCGGAGGCTGGACGTCCGGTGACAAGGCAGCGCTGACCAAGTACTGCGCCAACCAGGTGCTGGGCGGGATGGTGGTGGTCAACGTCAACTACCGGCACGCACCCAGGTTCCACATGGGACACGTGCTTGAGGATGCCAACGCGGCCGTGGCGTGGGTCGCCGCCAACATCGAGGGATACGGCGGGGATCCCGGGCGCCTGGTGCTGGGAGGGGACTCAGCCGGCGGCCAGATCGCTGCTTTGCTGACCGCTGCCAGCCTGCGCCCCGAGTTGGCGGCGCACTACTCCCTGCGGCCCGCTGTTCCCGCCGCGCATCTGAAAGGGCTTGTTCAACACTGCAGTGCAGTGGATTTCTCGGTTTTCTTTGAGGCCGGGTTTGTCCTCAGCCTCAATTTCGTCCGTATGCTCCTTCCTGCCGCGGCGGCGGCAGCGGATCCGGAGGCAACAGCTCCGTCCGGAGGCGGCAGCCACGGGCCGTCGCCGACCCGCACGACCAGTGCGCGGCTAAGGGTTGCCGCCGGCTTCCTGTCCCCGATCGAATGGCTGGACGGGAGCCATCCCCCCGTGCTCGTCACCACCTCCGAGCGGGATTACTTCTACCAGGCGAACTTGAACTTCATCGACCGGCTTCAGCAGCACGGCATTCCCGTGGATACCCTGATCTACCCCTGGAACAGCGCTAACACTGAGCACACCTGGCAACAGGATTACCGCTACCCGGAATCCCAGGAGGTGTACCGGCGCCTGCACGCATTCGTCCGTGATGTTGCCTGACTGACCGCCGCTTCCTCCCGGTCCTGACGAAGGTCAACGGGCTGGACTATGTTTGGACCATGCCGGAGCCGGACCAAGAAGACTGCGGGGTCAACCTTGACGAGTTTGGTTCCGCCCGCGTGGATGCCGCCGCGAGGCTGGATGCGGAGCTCGGTGACGTGGACTGGTTCGTGCCGCCTCCCGGCGCGGTCCACTGCAGCATCGACGTTCCCAGTGGCCAACTGGCCGCCATGGCGCTGGGCGACCCCGGTGATCCCGGCGTTGTTCTGGTTCCCGGCGCCACGGGGTCCAAAGAGGATTTTTCACTCATGATGCCCGACCTCGCCAACGCCGGCTACTTCACCCTGAGCTATGACCTGGCGGGCCAGTACCAGTCCGCAGCAGCGGGCCCGGAGAGGCTGGTGCCGCCCAGAAAGCACTATGACTACCGGCTCTTCGTGGACGACTTCCTGGCGGTCCTTGAAACGGCCACTGCCCCTGTCCATGTTGTGGCTTACTCCTTCGCGGGCATCATAGCCCAGCTGGCCTATGTGGAGCGGCCCGAGCTCTTCAGGTCCCTTACCCTGCTCAGCTGCCCGCCGGAGCCGGGCCACAGCTTCAGGGGCGTCAGCCGCATTGGCCGGTTCAGCACGTGGGTAAATGGCCGGGCCGGCGCTGCCCTGCTGATCTGGGGCATCCGCAGCGGCAGGGTGGCCCACGTACCAGCGGGAAGGCAACGGTTCGTGGACTACCGTTTCCGCTTCACGCGCCGCGAGTCCGTGCGCGACATCTACACACTGATGCAGAACGTTCCGGACCTTCGGCAACGACTCGCCGAGGCGCCCTTGACCAAGTTCGTGGCGGTCGGCGAACACGACCTGTGGCCGCTCCAGCTTCACCGCCTGTTCGCGCAGTCTATCCGGGCCCGGATTGGGGTCTACAGGGGTGGGCACAGTCCATGCGAAACGTCGCCGCATGAGCTCAGCCGGGACCTCCTGGCCCTTTATGCCAAGGCAGAGGAAGGGTGAAAGCTTACCCGTGGATGCTACCGCTGCCGGCGGGAATGTTCGCGTCGGCGGCGCAGGGGTGGCTGGTACCGGAATTCAACGCGAAACGTGACCAGCGACATTATGAGCCGGCGTTTGAACGCGGACCAACTGGTGAAGGGGCGCGCGGATACGCCCACTCGAAGCGTGGGATCGTAAATGACATCCATTTCCGGCCGGAGCCGGTAGGAGATGTCCAGGTCGTCGTGGACCAGCGCGTTGTCCCGGACAACTGCTGTCCGGATGCCGGCCCACAGTTCCCGGTGAAGCGCGAAATTGGATCCATACACGGGAGGATGGCCCAACAGAAAGCCAATCAGTCCGAAGTAACCGCCCAGGAGCAGGCACCGGCCGGCCAGGCGGGCCAAGAAGTTTCCACCATGGAAGTCGCCGGGCCCGGTAACGGCGGTGAGGGGTCCGGAAGCGAGGAGGATCTGTTCGATGCGCTCGAGCCAATCCGACGGCGGCCGCGAGTCACTGTCCAGTCTGGCGATGATTGCGCCTGCCGCCGCATCAAAACCCGCCGCAGCCGTGGCCGGAATGCCCGGCAGATCCACAGGTAACCGCCGCACACCGGCGGCTGCACAAATGTTGGCAGTGTCATCGCTGCTGGCGTTGTCCACCACAATGATCTCGTCCGCAGGCCTGGTCTGCACGGCCAGCAGGGCCAGGCAGGCCCTCAACTCACTGGCGTCATTGCGCGTCGGAATGACCACGGAGATGGGAATGACGGCGTCCATGCCCGGCAGCCTATCTAGGTTTGCGCCGTTCCGGCACGCTCGCGGATGTTTAGCAGCATCTTGCGCATCATCCAAATGTCACCGAACTCCACAAGCGCGGAGAAGGCCAGCGTCGGGGAGAGCCACCGGTATCGGGAGCGGATACGGCTAACAAGCCGGGTTGAGCCTTCCGTGAGGGGGTCAAGCTGCCACGTCCAGCTGGTGTCCCCGGGAGTGCCCCAGACCATGAACCGCGGAGGCTGCATCGCGCGGACCGGGATGCCGTGTTTGCCGTCGGGACTCATGGGCACGATGTCGCCCACCGCCAGGTTCTGCAGTTCCGGGATGATGCGCCGTGCGCTCGGCCGCCCGAGGTTATCGAGGAGGTCGTAGCTGTACCAGCCGCCGCGGGTAACTCCGGCCTGCACCAGCCACGGCCAGACCCTCTCCGGTGGTGCGGCGATGGTGATGGCACGGGTGGCGTTGAAGGTCGGCTTGGGCACGAGGTCATCGCCCGGCAGTGGCCTGGAAACCTCTTCCGGCGTGGCACCCCAGGTGAGCTGCCATGGGCGAACCCAGCGGACATAGACGACAGCCGCGGCCGCAGCCACCAGGACAGGGACCAATCGCGTGCCGGATCGCATTCCCCAAGTCTGGCAACAACGGCCTGCCGGGTCCCAGTGCCGAATGTCCCTTCGGATCGAGCCGCTGCGGACAGGGCACCGGTACAGATCCACTGAACCGGGGCTTCCCGGAACCACGGCATCAGGGCTAGGATCTTTCGGCACACTCCAACACCTGGGCGTGAGTCAGCGGCAGAGGGGAAAACCGACGTGGCCGGAGGCACCGGAATAAACGGCCCGCACTGGCGGCGGGTGCTGGCAACACTGGGCAATGCTGATGCGAGGATTGCATACGCCCAGATAGTGCTGGGTGCGGCGGCCAAGGACGTCCTGCCTGAGCTGAAGGAACAGCGGCGGGTACGGGCCCTCGCAGCACTGACTGAGTCGGGGCTCGTTCAACAGCACGCATCGGGTGGGCTGGTGGCAGTGGACTCGATTTTCCGCGACCTGCTGGCCCAGCAGCCACGCCGGCAGCCGCGGACTGGGCTGGACAGATTCATGCGGCTGGGGCGGATCGAGCGATACCCCGCGAACGTTGCCGAGCGGCGGGCCCTGTTGGCAAAGATCGCCAACGAGATCATCGAACCTGGCGAAACGCTGACGGAGCGGCAAATCAACGAGCGGCTGCTCAGCTATACCGACGACGTCGTCCTGCTCCGCCGCTACTTGGTCGACTTCGGCCTTTTGCAGCGCACGCCCACGGGCTCTTCATACTCCTTGGTGGAGTAGCCGGCCCCGTGCCCTTTGCTGGAGTGCAGTAGCTTGGAGCGCATGAGCGACTCGTCATGTGTGAAGCCGGGAGGCGCTATGAAGGGGGCCGTGGCTTTCGGCGCGGTCGCGCTGTTGTGCGTTGTGGCAGGCGGGTTGGTTGCGGCAGTCACCGGTCCGCTCCATCTTGAGCATGGGTCGTGGGCAGCTGCGTACCTGGTGCTCGTCGGAGGAGTGGCACAGGGGGCTTTGGGCATTGCCCAGTACTTCCTGGCACCGAAACGCCTTACCGGCTGGAAAAGCGTTGCGGGGCTGGTGGCATGGAACGGCGCCTCCGCTGCAGTCATCGGGGGGACATTAATCGGCAACCCATGGGTTGTCGATGCCGGCGGGGCGCTGCTGGTTGTTGCGCTGGCATTGATGTTCCGGACCGTGCAAGGTCGGGGCGCAACGTCCGGTTGGCCTCTTTGGGGATACCGGGCCCTGCTGGTAGTGATCGCCGTCAGCATACCTATCGGGCTGGTGCTGGCTCATTTGCGTGCTCCGTGAACTCCCCTGCGGCAGGGCAGACCCACCGCGGACCTTGTCTCCCCTAAAATACTCACATGCCTACACTTGTTCACGAGTTTGCCTGGCCGGATCGGGTCGTCATCGGCACCATCGGAGCTCCGGGTGCGCGCACGTTCTACCTGCAGGTACGCGCCGGGGCGCAGCTCGTGAGCATCGCCATGGAGAAGCAGCAATCGGCCCTGCTCGCCGAGAAGGTCGACGAAATACTCGACCAACTCATCACCCTCGAGGGGAACCCCTTCAGCGTTCCCACCGGCACGCCCATCGAGCTGGTTGACAACGATCCGCTTGAGGCTGTTGAGGAGCAGTTCCGCACCGGCGCCATGGGCCTGGGCTGGGACCCAGCGACGGCGCAGGTGGTGATTGAGGCCTACCCCCTCACCGACGCCGATGCTGATGCGGACGACGAATCCCTGAACCAGGACGGGGCCGAGGCACCCGAAATGCTGTTGGTGCGGATGCCGGTGGGAACGGCCCGCGCCTTCACCAAGCGCACGCGTGAGGTAGTGGGCGCCGGGAGACCCCTCTGCCCGCTCTGCGGATACCCGATCGACGCCGAGGGGCACGTCTGCACTCCTCCGGAGCTGTGATTCCGGCGATCTGCCAGCCAAAGGCTACGGGGACGGAGACTGGGCGGCGTGCTGGATTTTCTGGAGGGTAGCCGGGCCGGCTGCAATTTCAATGACGCCGCCGTCTGAGTCCAGGGTGAGGATCCGGAAGTCCAACGGCACGTCCTGTTGATTGTCGTGGCGGTTAGCTTTCCGCACCGGGACGCCTGTTGTTCCAAGCCCGGTGAAAGCCTTGCGGCGGCCAGTGGGGATCAGCGTGTCGTCGACGATCGGCTGGAAATCGATCCGCTTATCGCCCGGCCTGGCAATCCCCATCTGCCAAATGCTGCTCAACGAGCCCGCCGATGAATCGGGGAATCGCAGGAAGACGACCAAGTTGCCGCGTTCATCAAGCTTCTCCGCCGTCGTCGGGAACCGTTTCGTCAGGAAGAACACCCCGCCACCGATCATCAGCGCGTAGAAAACGGCGTTGGAGATGGCGTCGTCGAGGCTTCCCTTGGCGATAAGCCCTGCCGCCAGAATGACGGCGCACGCGACTGTACCAACCAGAGCGGCACGGAGCGCGGGATGCATCTCGCCCCACTTCCTCATGGCGCCATCCTAGGGGCAGAATCTTCCCGCAGCTACGGCTCTGTCCTCACTCTTCCCGTGAGCCGAGGGCCTTACGGTCGCCCGCTTTGAGGGCCGCCAGCCGGGCTTCCACTTCGGTCTGCTCTCCGAGGTTTTCCAGGGAGGCGAACTGGGCTTCAAGGGAGGAGGCAGCAAGTTCCTGCTGGCCGCGGACGGTGGCTTCCTGGCGGCGGACACTGTCCTCGTAACGGCCGATCGCCGATGCCGGGTCTCCGCCGCCCAGGGCTTTGAGGGCGTCGTTGACCTGGGACTGGGTGGCGGCGACCCGGGCACGGTTGACCAGCTCGTTGCGCTTTACGGTCAGTTCCCGGAGCTTGGCCCGCATCATGTCCAGGCCGTTCTTCAGCTGGTCGACGACCTGGTTTTGCGCGGCCAATTTGGGCGCCTGGGACTTGGCGGTGGATTCGGCGGTCATTTGCCGGCCGAGGGCGAGCCTGGCCAGGGCGTCAAACTTGTCGGCGTCCGCGTTGTTGCCTGCGGCGCGGAACTCGTCGGCCTTGCGCGAGGCGGCTGCGGCCTTGCTGCCCCAGGTATTCGCGTCGTTCACTGCCCGCTTATAGTCATCTTCGGCCATCCGGAGGTTGCCGATCGTCTGCGCCGCGGCGGCCTCGGCTTCGCGGATGTTCTCCGAGTAATCCCGGATCATCTGGTCCAACATCTTCTGCGGATTTTCGGCTGAGTCCAGGAGGGTGTTCAGGTTGGCCTTGGCGAGCTGGGCAACGCGGGCGAAAATACTCTGCTTCACGGGGTCTTTCTATCGTCGGTGGAATTCGCATCCTATCTGACCACCGTCATGCGGAAACCAGCGGTGCTGCCAGAGCCACTCTTGAGCGAACCTTGTGCCCATCGTGGGTTGCCGTTCAGTGACGGGCCCTATCGTTGAGGTCAAGATCCTGCCGCTGGGGCAGGGTCTGCACAGCGAGCCAGGGCCGGCGGCCGGAGCATCCCGAGACCGGATGCAGCCCCCCAATCCGCCGCCGGCCCCGTGCCCCTCGGCTGCGGGCCTGCAGGCGTTCCTCGCGGGAGTTGCCTGCATGGGAACGGCAATCAGTCGGTGTCGCCCGGTCCCGTGGCTTCCTCCTCTGAGTCCTCAAGCAGCCACGCCATTGCCTTGTCCCGGGACGAGAAATACCTGACCGGGAATCCGGTCGGCGCCAGGGGGAGGCGGAACATGGCGATGACGCGATCAACGGGAGAGGAACCCAGCAATGCCATACGCGAAATGCTGGATGCGTCGGGAAAGACTTTTCGAGCGGCCGCGGAGTGGGTCACACCCTGGATCTCGACCAGCATCGGCAACCTGGTGCCCTGGGCCAAGGAGGTGATGGCCGCGAGGGCGGCGTTGGCCACGTCGATGCCTATGTAGGTCCCCAGCTTCCAGCTCAGGCGAAGGACTCCACCGGACAACTCCAGCGTCCCTTTGCCTTTGATGTCCACCTTGCTCATGTGTCCCCTGTCCTGGAAGTCGAGCCCCGCTCTTGACGGTAGCCGAACGGCACCGCCTTCGCAGCAGACCCGGACCGCCCGACGAGGGCCACTGGGCGACACCCCTTTCATCTGCTCACTTAGCCTAGGGGGCAAAGACTATGCAGGGGTAGTAGCCAAAACTTTTCGTTGCGGTCCACTACTCGCTCAGCGCGTAGGACTGTGCCGGAAGTGCACCGGCGGCGCGGTCGCCGATGGCCAGGAGGCAGCCCACCTCCGCGGCGATGGCCATTTCCTGCGCCTGCACCGTGATGTCTGGGGGAGCGATAGACCGCGCTGACTCCGCGAACGTGGCCACAGCCTCGGCCTTCAGTGCGGCGACACGGGCCTCGGTCCGAGCCGCTCCGGCCAGGATGTCCAGGCATTTGTCGGCCAAGGCGGCCAATGGATCGTTGGCTGCGGCGCTCCGCACGCGGCTTTGGCTACCTCGCCACGGACCACGGCAAGGGCGGCGTCGATCGCCTCAAATGCCTCTGCCACCGCGTCCCGTCCCATGTACCGATGGTGAAGGGAGGGTCCGACAATGTGACGACCTCGCTGCCCCGGACTTTGGAAAGCACTCAAGGCTGGAACTATGTCGTGGCAGCACGCCCGCGTCATGGTGGAGGAGGCAGCCACCCACAACCCTGACGCCGCGACCGCGTTGGAGGCCCACTTCCTCGGCCCGGACGCGCCGGACGCTGCCCGCGGTTGCCCCGCAGGGGAGATGCCCGCATACCGCTTCCGGCGCAAGGCCCGGATCTGGCGCGAACGCAACCACCCGGACAGCATCGAAAAACGGCACGCAAAGAGCGTGGAGGAGAGGTGCCTCGAGTTCGCTCCGGAGCAGGACGGCATGGCACGCTTGTCCGCATACCTGCCGGCGGACAAGGCCACGGCCATCTGGAACCGCTACACCGCCATCGCCCGGGGCCTCCAGGGACCCAACGAGGAGCGCACCCTCACCCAACTTCGCGCGGATCTTTTCGCGGCCACAGCCCTCCGCGGGGGCAGCGGCTGCACCGGTTGCTGCGGTGGGTCCGCCGGAACTGACGACGCCGGTACCGCGTCGAAAGGGCTTGCTGACATCCCCGTTCCCCGCGCCGAAGTCCTGGTCACCGTCCCGGTATTTTCCCTCCTCGGTGCCACCAACGAACCCGCTATGCTGGACAGTTTTGGCCCCATCCCGGCTACCATGGCACGGGATCTCGTGGCCAACGGAGCCGATTCGTTTTACCGCGTGCTCGTGGATCCTCGTGACGGCGCCCCGCTGGAAATAGGCCGCACTAGCTACCGGCTCACCAAGGCCATGCGGAGGTGGATGCGGTTGCGGGACGGCAAGTGTCCCTTCCCTGGCTGCAACAACAATTCTTTGGACAACGAAGCAGATCATCTGCTCGCCTGGCACCTGGGCGGGACCACTGGAATCAGCAACTTGGGACAGCCATGTCCCAGGCACCATCGGTTGCGACACACCAGCCGGTGGCGGCCGACGGCGGCGTCAAAGAATGAGCCGCCCGGATGGGTTTCGCCCTCCGGGCGCAAATACAAGAGTGAGCACCAGGACTGGGAGCCACCGAAGTTGCCTTCGCCGCCGCAGGCGCGCGCTGACATCCTGGCTCAACCAGGCAGCAACTCAATGATGCCAGCGGGCAAAGGCACAGTGGACTACTTCCGCCTGCCACGGTCCCTCGGAGAGGACTGCCTGGCTGAGTACCTCGCCGCGCGGTGAGCTCAACGTGTGCTATCGGTTCGTGCCGCCCGGGAAGCGCAATGGACCCCGCACAAAGCGTGCGGGGTCCATTGAAACCGGCTGTCACAGTACAGAATGTGCCGCCGGCCTGCGTATCGAAGAAAAAACCTGTTAGAAGTCCCAGTCCTCGTCTTCGGTGTTAACGGCCTTGCCGATCACGTAGGAGGAACCGGACCCGGAGAAGAAGTCGTGGTTCTCGTCCGCGTTCGGGGACAGGGCCGAAAGGATGGCCGGGTTCACGTCCGTGACGGAGGCCGGGAACATCGCTTCGTAGCCCAGGTTCATCAGCGCCTTGTTGGCGTTGTAGTGCAGGAACTTCTTGACGTCCTCGGCCAGGCCCACGCCGTCGTACAGGTCGTGCGTGTACTGGACCTCGTTCTCGTACAGCTCGAAGAGCAGCTCGAACGTGTAGTCCTTGATTTCCTGCCGGCGCTCCTCGGACACGGTCTCCAGCGCGCGCTGGAACTTGTAGCCGATGTAGTAGCCGTGCACGGCCTCGTCGCGGATGATCAGGCGGATCAGGTCAGCCGTGTTTGTCAGCTTGGCGCGTGAGGACCAGTACATGGGCAGGTAGAAGCCCGAGTAGAAGAGGAAGCTTTCCAGCAGCGTGGAGGCAACCTTGCGCTTCAGGGGGTCGTCGCCCTGGTAGTAGTCCATGACGATCTGCGCCTTCTTCTGAAGGTTCGCGTTCTCCGTGGACCAGCGGAACGCCTCATCGATCTCCTTGGTGGAGGCCAGGGTGGAGAAGATGGAGGAGTAGCTCTTGGCGTGCACCGACTCCATGAAGGCGATGTTGGTGTACACGGCTTCCTCGTGCGGGGTCAGCGCATCCGGAATCAGTGAGACCGCACCGACGGTGCCCTGGATGGTGTCCAGCAGGGTCAGGCCGGTGAACACGCGCATGGTGAGCTGCTGCTCGGCGGTGGTCAGCGTGTTCCAGGACTGGACGTCGTTGGACAGCGGCACCTTCTCCGGCAGCCAGAAGTTGTTCACCAGGCGGTTCCAGACCTCCACGTCCTTGTCATCCTGGATCCGGTTCCAGTTGATGGCCTCGACGTGGCTCAGCAGCTTGACCTTCTCGGTCATGTCATCCCCTCAATGTTGGGTAATTCTCTAAGTTAAAGCGTACGACGGCGGGCGGGCGCCCGCCGTCGTACGTCAAGGTTCAGTTGGAGCTACAGCATGCAGCTGACGCAGCCCTCAACCTCGGTCCCTTCCAGCGCGAGCTGGCGGAGACGGATGTAGTAGATGGTCTTGATGCCCTTTTTCCAGGCGTAGATCTGGGCCTTGTTGATGTCGCGGGTGGTGGCCGTGTCCTTGAAGAACAGCGTCAGGGACAGGCCCTGGTCCACGTGCTGGGTGGCCGCGGCGTAGGTGTCGATGACCTTCTCGTAGCCGATCTCGTACGCGTCCTGGTAGTACTCCAGGTTGTCGTTCGTCAGATACGGCGCCGGGTAGTAGACGCGGCCGATCTTGCCTTCCTTGCGGATCTCGATCTTGGACGCCACCGGGTGGATCGAGGAGGTGGAGTTGTTGATGTAGGAGATCGAACCGGTGGGCGGAACAGCTTGCAGGTTCTGGTTGTAGATGCCGTGCTCCATCACGGAGGCCTTCAGCGCCAGCCAGTCAGCCTGCGTGGGGATGTGCACGTTCTTGAACAGCTCGCGGACCTTCTCGGTCTGCGGCACCCACTCCTGCTCCGTGTACTTGTCGAAGAACTCACCGGAGGCGTACTTGGACTTCTCGAAGCCGCCGAACGTCTGGCCGGTTTCGATGGCCAGCAGATTGGAGGCGCGGACGGCGTGGTACACCACCGAGTAGAAGTAGATGTTGGTGAAGTCCAGGCCCTCTTCGGAGCCGTAGTGGACCCGCTCACGGGCCAGGTAGCCGTGCAGGTTCATCTGGCCCAGGCCAATGGCGTGGCTCTGGTCGTTGCCCTTGGCGATGGACGGCACCGAGGTGATGTTGGACATGTCGGACACTGCGGACAGGGACCGGATGGCCGTCTCGATGGTCAGGCCGAAGTCCGGCGAGTCCATGGTCTTGGCGATGTTCAGCGAGCCCAGGTTGCAGGAGATGTCCTTGCCGGTCTCGTCGTAGGACAGGTCATCGTTGTACGTGGTGGGCTGGGAAACCTGGAGGATTTCCGAGCACAGGTTGGACATGATGATCTTGCCGTCGATCGGGTTGGCCCGGTTCACAGTGTCCTCGAACATGATGTACGGGTAGCCGGATTCGAACTGGATCTCGGCGAGGGTCTGGAAGAACTCGCGCGCCTTGATCTTGGTCTTCTTGATCCGGGAATCGTCCACCATCTCGTAGTACTTCTCGGTGACCGAGACGTCGGAGAAGGGCATGCCGTAGACGCGCTCCACGTCGTAGGGCGAGAACAGGTACATGTCCTCATCCTTCTTGGCCAGCTCGAACGTGATGTCCGGGATGACGACGCCCAGCGAGAGGGTCTTGATGCGGATCTTCTCATCCGCGTTCTCGCGCTTGGTGTCCAGGAAACGGTAGATGTCCGGGTGGTGCGCGTGCAGGTACACGGCGCCGGCACCCTGGCGGGCACCGAGCTGGTTGGCGTAGGAGAAGCTGTCTTCGAGGAGCTTCATCACGGGGATGACGCCGGAGGACTGGTTCTCGATCTGCTTGATGGGCGCACCCACCTCGCGGATGTTGGTCAGTGCGAACGCCACGCCGCCGCCGCGCTTGGACAGCTGCAGTGCGGAGTTGATGGAGCGGCCGATCGACTCCATGTTGTCTTCGATGCGGAGCAGGAAGCAGGAGACCAGCTCGCCGCGCTGCTTCTTCCCGGCGTTGAGGAAGGTGGGGGTGGCCGGCTGGAAGCGGCCGTCAATGATCTCATCCACCATCTGCAGGGCCAGCTGCTCGTTGCCGCGCGCCAGGTGCAGGGCCACCATGCAGACGCGGTCCTCATAGCGCTCCAGGAAGCGCTTGCCGTCGAACGTCTTCAGCGTGTATGAGGTGTAGAACTTGAAGGCGCCCAGGAAGGTCTCGAAGCGGAACTTCTTCTTGTAGGCGCGGTTGAACAGGTCACGGATGAAGTTCATCGTGTACTGGTCCAGCGTCTCGCGCTCGTAGTACTGGTTCTTCACCAGGTAGTCGAGCTTCTCCTCCAGGTCATGGAAGAACACGGTGTTGTTGTTCACGTGCTGCAGGAAGTACTGGTGGGCGGCCTCGCGGTCGGCGTCGAACTGGATTTCGCCGTTCGGGCCGTAGAGGTTCAGCATGGCGTTCAGCTCGTGATAACCCAAGCCCTTGTAGGCGGCGGGCATCTCAGGCTTCTGGGCCCTGGTTACTTCTGTGTCTGCGACAGTCGTGTCCAAAACGTGTCCAATCCTTGGTTGACCCGGGTGACGTCTTCCGGCGTTCCCATAAGTTCAAATCGATAAAGGTGGGGTACCTGGCATTTGGCGGCGATGATGTCCGCGGCCATGCAGTAGTTTTCCCCGAAGTTTGTGTTGCCGGCGCCGATGACGCCGCGGAGCAGTTGCCTGTTCTGCGGGTTGTTCAGGAACCGGATGACCTGCTTGGGAACGGACCCCTCTCCCCCGGTGCCGCCGTAGGTTGGCACCACCAGCACGAACGGCCGGGTGGCGAGGAGGGGTGCGTCCCTTGCATACAACGGGATCCGGGCCACCTCACGGCCAAGCTTCGCGACGAAGCGGCTGGTGTTCTCGGATGCCGAGGAAAAGTAGATGAGCCGGCTGTCCGTGACAACCTGCTCCGGTTGGTGGTGCGAAGTGGCCGGCGGGGACACCTCCACGCGCTGAGCCGCGTGGTGTTGCGAAGCGCTTCGCTGTGCTGTTGGTGCTGCCATGGGAGTCACCTCAGCTGGTTGATGGTTGCCGGCAGGAAAAGCTGTGGCTCCTAGGCCACGGAGGAAACGGCCGAGAGCGCGAGTTCCTCGATCTTGTCGGGGCGGAAGCCGGACCAGTGGTCCTGGTCGGTGACCACAACGGGAGCCTGCATGTAGCCCAGTGCCTTCAGGCGCTCGAGTGCCTCGGCGTCCTGGGAGATGTCAACGCTCTGGTAGGTGATGCCCTTCTTGTCGAGCGCGCGGTAAGTGGCGTTGCACTGAACACAAGCAGGCTTCGTGTAAACCGTTACGGTCATTGTCCCTGTCCCCTTAGTTGAACTCTTCTGCTGGGTCGGTGTCCCCGTCCAGCTGTATGTAGATACTACATGTAGTGCAGACGCCTCTTTGGAACCCCAAGATGATGTATTACAAGTATGTCATTTAATGCACCGTTAATCCACAGGCAGGGATCGGAAAAATGCCCGCGATCACGGGATTTTTGCGGGCTGGGTCCACACCCTGTGGATGGAGTTGAACACATTTGCACACTCCGCGTGTCGTAATTTCCGGCGTGTCGCCGCGCTCCTGCCGCCAACAGGAAGGGTCCGCAACCACTACATGTAGTGGTTGCGGACCCTTTGGTTGCGTGCTTGCTGCCGGCCTCCCCCGGTCAGCCCGGCGGCCTACGGCCTGGCTGGATTGAGCCTGGCTATTGCGGTGGACAGTGCAGTCGCGAAGCCGCACCATGCCGCGTACGGAGCCAACGATGCTCCGGCAACCCGGTTCAGCCGGTACGTCCTGCGCACCAGGTCCGCGCTGCTGGCCGCCAGCACCGCCGCCTCGGCAGCAGCCAGCCACGGTCGGCGGGAGCGCCAGAAGAACCAGCTCCAGGAAGCGTTGAGGACCAGGTTGGCGGCCAGCGCACCCCGGTAGGCGCGCAGTTCCCGGCTGTGGTCCTTCCTGACCGGACCCGGGCTGTCGGCAGCCCTGTCCTGCTCCGCCGCGCTGTCGAGTGCGGCGGCGGAGGCCACGGCAAGGTCCGCATACAGGGCCGTCCACACCACGGGAAAGGCAATCGCGGGCGGCTGCCAGTCCGGTTTGCGGAGCTTCAGGTACCAGCCGCTCCGGGGGTCCGTCGCAACACCGCCCGCCGCGGCGGTGGCGACCGTCGCCGCGGTGGTCCATGCCAGAGTCTTCAGTTTCATGCGTCCTCCTTGTTCCCCGCTGGGTACACGGTGAAACCTACAGCTGCGCCTCCCGGCGGTCCAGCACAATCTGCTGGACGTCCAGGTACCCGGACTGGAACCCGGCGCGCGAGTAGCAGAGGTAGAACAGCCACATCCGCTGGAACACGGCGTCGAAGCCCATGTCCCCTACCTCGCGGGAGCGGGCAAGGAACCGCTCCTCCCACAGCCGCAGGGTGGCGGCGTAGTGGTCTCCCATGCCCATCCTCTCCCGCACCCGCAGGGTGGTGTGCTGCTGGGTCACGCCCTCGATGGCCCGGACGGACGGCAGGAAGCCGCCGGGAAAGATGTACTTGTGCACCCAGGTGTAGGCGTTGCGGGTGGCCAGCATGCGTCCGTGCGGCATGGTGATCGCCTGGATGGCAACCTTTCCGCCGGGGGCCAGGACGCGGTCGATCGTCTGGAAATAGATGGGCCAGTACTCATACCCCACGGCCTCGATCATCTCGACCGACACCACGGCGTCGTACTCCCCTTCCACGGCGCGGTAGTCCTGCAGGGCCACCGTCACGCGGTCCGCGAAGCCGGCTTCCGCAATGCGTTCCTGCGCCAGCACCTGCTGCTCACTGGACAGCGTGACGCTGTAGACGGTGGCGCCACGGGCAGCGGCACGCAGGGCAAGCTCGCCCCAGCCGGTGCCGATTTCCAGCAGCCGGGTACCCTCGCCCACGCCGGCTTTGTCCAGCAGCCGGTCGATCTTGGCCTGCTGGGCCTCCACCAGGGAATCCCACGCCACTGAGGACAGCGGCCCGGCCCCGCCGGGAAACAGCGCCGACGAGTAGCTCATGGTGGAGTCCAGGAAGTTGGAAAACAGTTCGTTGGACAGGTCGTAGTGCCGCGAAATGTTGCTGCGGGTGTTCTGTTCGGCGTTGCGTTCCTGTCGCGGCGTTCGCGGCAGGTACAGCGAGCGCAGCTTTTGCAGCGGCATGGGGATCAGCGTGTCCACCGATGCGGCGAAGACTTCCAGCACCGCGGCAAGGTCGGATGCCTCCCAGTCGCCGGCCATGAAGGATTCACCCAGTCCGATCAGCCCGTTGTCGCCGATCCGGGCCTCGAACGCTGCCGGCCTCAGCATGGTCATCACGGGAGCGTCCGGTCCGCCCATCCCCAGGACCGAACCGTCAGGGTAGTCAACGCGCAGCGGAAGCCGCTTGACTGCACCCCTGAACATCAGGCCTGCTGCCTTCCCGGCAACATCGGCCTTGAGGCCCGACGGCGGCTGGGCAACACCGGGCCACAGGGCAGGATCGATGGTGGCGGGCGCAGTGGGGACACCGCCGGTGGTCCAGGCCGCGGGAGTGTGGGTGGCTGCCGGCCCGCGGGTCTTGTTGTCGACGGAAGCTGAAGCAGTTCCGTTGTCGTCAGTCATTGTCATTGAACTGCCTCCTGTGAGGGGTGATGTGGTCTGGCAACGACGGGCAGGCGTCTTGCCCAGAGTTTAATGCCCTGGACCCGGATCAGGGCGGATACCAGCAGTGGCGCGGCAGGCACCGTCAAAGCCGCGGCGAGGACGTTGGAAATGGTGGCCGGCCTGCGGCGGCCATCCATGGTGGCCACGAAGGGGCGCTGCCCTTCACGCTCCAGCACAATGGACACCGCAAGCCTGTCCCCGGGCGCGGGGAGCTTCATCCGGTACTGCCCGTCGACGTCGTTGAAAGGTGAAACGTAGAAGGCTTTCGGCACCGAAGCGCGGCCGCCGGGATCGGTGTGCAGCAGGTAGCAGTGCCGCTCGCCATAGGTGTTGTGGACCTCGGCCACCACGCATTGCAGTTCCCCGGTGGAGCGGTAGCACCAGAACAGGGTGAGCGGATTGAAGACATAGCCAAAAACCCTGGCGCTGGTCAGCATGTGGATGGCGCCGCCGTCGGGCTCTATGCCTTGGGTCCGGAGGTACCGCTCCACGTTGGACCGGATACCGGCCTCCGGATCGCCCAGATGGTCCCCGGCACGGAACACCGCCAGGGGCCGGAGCAGGAAGGGCAGCCGGGGAAGATCATCGACGTCCACGAACCAGCTGTAGCTCCGGTAGGTGAACGCGTTCTTCAACGGGGTACGCCGCACGTGCGAAATGGATGTGCGGTAGATCGAGGCCTCCATGGTCACACGGGTTCTGCCGACAGCAGTTCCCGCTCCCCCTCGCCGGTGGAGTCCACGGGATCGGCGGCCCGGACAACCGGCCAGGTGCGGCCCAGCTTCTCCGCAGCGCGTACCCCGGAGAGGGCGCCGTCCTCGTGGAAGCCCCAGCCAAGGAACGCCCCGGCGTACGCGATCCGGCTGTCGCTTAGCGCCGCGATGGCCTGCTGGGCCTTCAGGGAGTCAGGCGTGTACTGCGGGTGCTCGTACACCATCCGTTCCAGTACCGCACTGTCGGAAATCAGCTCCGACTCGCCCAGGCTCACGAGGTAGGGCCGGCCGTCTGCCGGCGCGAGCCGCTGCAGCCGGGTGAGGTCATAGCTCACCAGCACCTTGTCCGGGCGGGCGTCGCAGGCCGGGAGCCGGTAGTTCCAGGACGCCCTGGCGTTCTCCGCCGCGGGCAGGACCGCCGGATCCTGGTGGAATACGGTGTGGTTCACGGAATAGGGCATGCCGGCGAGCGCCTCCTTCTCCTCCGGCGTGGCGTCGGCCAGGAACCCGAGCGCCTGCGCCGGATGGGTGGCGACCACGACGGCGTCAAAGCTTTCCAGGCCGCCGGCCGTTGCGAGCTCCACGCCCTCGGGCAGGCGCCGGATGGCGGTCACGGGAGTGTTGAGGCGCACGTCGGGGAGCGTGGCGGCAAGCTTTTCGACGTACCGTGCCGAACCGCCGGTCACGGTGCGCCACTGCGGTGAGCCCTTGATGCCCAGCATGCCGTGGTGGCCAAGGAACGTGAAGAGGTACCGCGCCGGATAGGCCAGGGCGGTGGTGGGATCGCAGGACCAGACGGCGCTGACCACCGGGGTCATGAAGTGGGAAATGAAGTAGCTGCTGAACTTTTCCCGCGCCAGGAACTCCCCCAGCGTCAGTTCGGGCACGTCAACTTCGTCGCTGACGGCCGACGGCGGCGCCGTCCTGAGCAGTTCCCTCGCCTTCCGGTAAAAGCGGGTGACCTCCAGCAGCATCAGCAGGTAGCGGCCGCGCAGCAGGCTGGAGGGCTTGGCAATGATTCCGCGCGCGCCGTCGCGGGCGCCGGCGTATTCCAGTCCGCAGCCGTCGCAGCGGATGGACATGCTCATCTCGGAGTCCTGGGTTTCGACGCCCAGCTCCGCGAACAACCGCAGCAGGGTGGGATAGGTCCGTTCGTTGTGCACGATGAACCCTGTGTCCACGCCGATGACGCTTCCGTCGGCCTGTGGCATGTCGTGGGTGTGGGCATGGCCGCCCAGCCGTGAATCGGCTTCAAACAGGGTGACGTCGTCCTGCCTGTTCAGTACGTAGGCAGCGGTCAATCCGGCCACCCCGCTGCCGATCACGGCCACGCGCCGCCGGCCGCCTTCACTTACTGCTGGGTCAAGTGACACTTCATGCTCCTCTGCTGAACATTTGCCGCTGTGCTGGTTATACAGAGGGCTATTCGGCGCGGTCGCGGCGGCGGATGGGTGAAGTACTGTGAACTGGTGGTAAATCCCGTGCACCTGAAGACCCTCCTGGAGGTCACGCGGCTGGGCTCCTTCGCTGCGGCAGCCGCAACGCTTGGCTATACGGCCTCCGCCGTCTCGCAGCAGATGTCCGCATTGGAGCGGGAAACGGGCGTCACTCTCTTCCAGCGGTCGGCGCGCGCCGTGATCCCTACGGAAGCCGCCGTCGTCATGACCCGGCACGCCGCCAAGGTGCTCACGGACATCGAAGCGCTGATGGCCGCCGCCTCACGGACGCAGGATACCGAAAGCCAGGAACTGCGGCTGGGGATCTTTCCCAGCCTGGCCACGTACGTCCTGCCGCGGATCCTCAAGAATCCCGCGTGGAAGAAGCTGGGGATCGACCTGCGGGTATCCGTCGCAGAACCGGGCCAGACCATCCAGGGGCTGCGCACCGGAGGCGACCTGGACCTGGCCGTGGTGTTCCAAGTGGGCCAGACCGGCTTCGCGTGGCCCAACACGATCAACCGGCAATGGATCGGCGACGATGACTTCCGTGTGGTGCTTCCCGCCGGCTGGGGCTTCCGGGCCGACGCGAAGGTCGCGGCCGACCACTTGTCGGAGATGCCCTGGATCATGCACCATCCCGGCACCAGCGACGCCATGGTCATCGAGCGCCTCTTCGCCGGCTGCAACCTCCACCCGCGGGTGGTGGCGCACAGCGATGACTTCCATGCCAGCCTGGAGATGGCGGCTGCCGGCCTGGGCGCTGCCCTGGTTCCGGAACTGGCGCTGCGGAACAAGCCGGCAGGCGTTGTGGTGCTGGACGTCCCGGAAATCCGGCTGGCACGGAACGTCTTTGCGCTGCTGATCAATGACCGGAAAACGGCCCGGGTGCAGCTTTTCGTTGACCTGTTGGCCGAAACACTGGCGGGGATGCGTACCGCGGTCAATTAGCCCGGAACGCTGGAATGGTCTGCCCTTCGGGTCTATGTTGAGACTATGAACAAGGTAGCGAGCCAGCACTTTGGGGAGATTGAGCTCAACCACGGCATGGATCACCTCTTCGCCGCCAAACATGAGCTGCGCGGCCATCCGCTGGAACTCGACCTGAACATCGACGCCCACGACCACTTCGATGAAGCCGCGCTGCGCAAAGTCGAGTACCGGCTGCGGTTCCTGCCCGAGCTGGTGGACGAGGTCCGGGAAATGATTGCCGAGGAGCTGGAACAGGAGGGCACCAGCCCGCAGGAGTACCTCCACTTCCACTGCAACGCGCTCAAGGAAGAACAGCTGCACAAGGTCTTCGGCGTCCAGGACCGGAGCCAGCTCACCAACGAGGTATTCCTCAAGGCCCTGAAATTGGGGCATGTGGCCATCTATCCCGGCCAGCCGGAGCGCTACTTCGTCCTGGATTTCACCCTCGGGGAGCACTTCACCGATGAGGTCCTGGTGGCGTCCGCCGACCAGGACGGCGTGGTGGACGACGAAATCGTCTGGGAGTCCTGAAGCAGGGCTCCACGAAACGCCCCGCGCAGAGGATGGTGGGCGGCCATGGATGGGATCCAGGGCAGGCGCAGGACCTGGCGGCTGGCTGCGTCCCTCCTTCTTGCCGGTGTTGTGGCCTCGATTCTTGCCGGTCTGTTTCACGCCGAATCCCACGACGCAAACGACCACGTTGCCTCTTTCACCGCGTACGCCAACAGCAGTACCTGGACCGCTGTCCATCTGGGCCAGTTCGTAGGTATGGCCCTGGTGTGCGCCGGACTGGTGGCCCTTTGGGCCGCCGTCGATGTCCAGCGGCACGGCGTGTCCTGGACAGCCCGCTTCGGTGTTCTCTCCGCAGCTGCCGCTCTGGCGCTTTATGCAGCCTTGCAGGCGGTGGACGGCGTGGCCCTGAAGCAGGCGGTGGACGCCTGGACCGCTGCGCCTGAGCCGGAGAAGGCCGTACGGTTCGCCACTGCGGAGGGTATCCGCTGGCTGGAATGGGGAATGCGCAGCTACCAGAACTTCCTGCTGGGCACCGCCCTGGTGCTTTGGGGTGTTGTTGTCGCAGCGGCGCGCGACGTTTCCCGCATGATCGGCTACCTCATGGCACTGTCCGGGCTGGCCTACCTGGTCCAGGGCTGGATCATTGGGATATCAGGATTTTCGGCGGCAAACTCGTTGCCCACCCTGCTGGGCATTGTGGCGATCGTCGCCTGGACTGTGTGGCTGTTCATCACCGCCGTGAGGATGAAAGAGACGACGACGGCGGGTCACCCAGAGTGACCCGCCATCGTCGCGCGTTGTCTTACTTCGCCGTTTCCAGCAGGCCTGCGCGGACCGCCTGGGTTGCCTTGACCAGGTTCCGCAGGGACTCTTCAGTCTCGGCGTAGCCACGGGTCTTCAGGCCACAGTCCGGGTTGACCCAGAGCTGCCGGGTCGGGACGTGCTTGACGGCGGTGCGGAGCAGCTCGGTGACTTCCTGCTCGCCGGGCACGCGCGGCGAGTGGATGTCGTAGACGCCCGGGCCCACCCCGCGGCCGAAGCCATGGGCCTCGAGGTCGTGGACAACCTCCATGCGGGACCGGGCGGCCTCGATGGAAGTCACGTCAGCGTCCAGGCCGTCGATTGCATCGATGATCACACCGAACTCCGAGTAGCAGAGGTGGGTGTGGATCTGGGTGGAATCGGCGGCACCGGCGGTGGCCAGGCGGAAGGAGTCAACGGACCACTTCAGGTAATCGGCCTGGTCGGCCTTGCGCAGCGGCAGCAGTTCGCGCAGGGCGGGCTCGTCCACCTGGATGACCTTGATGCCGGCGGCTTCGAGGTCGGCGATCTCGTCGCGCAGCGCCAGGCCCACCTGGTTGGCGGTCTCGCCCAGCGGCTGGTCATCGCGGACGAAGGACCACGCCAGGATGGTGACCGGACCGGTGAGCATGCCCTTCATCGGCTTGCTGGTCAGGGACTGCGCGTACTCCGCCCACTTGACCGTGATGGGGGCGCTGCGGGTGACGTCACCCCAGAGGATGGACGGGCGGGTGCAGCGTGAACCGTAGGACTGGACCCAGCCGTGGACCGTGACGTCGAAGCCCTCGAGGTTTTCCGCGAAGTACTGGACCATGTCGTTGCGCTCGGGCTCACCGTGCACCAGGACGTCGTAGCCCAGCTCTTCCTGCAGGTCCACCACGCGCTTGATTTCGTCCTTCATGAGCTGCCCGTACTGCTCATCACTGAGCTCACCCTTGGTGTTGCGCGCACGGGCCGAGCGGATCTCTGACGTCTGCGGGAAGGACCCGATGGTGGTGGTGGGCAGCGGCGGCAGGCGCAGCGCCTCCTCCTGGGCCGCTTCTCGGACGGCGTAGTCGGACCGGGTGAAGTCGGCTGCGGTCAGGGCTTCGGTGCGGGCCCGGACGTCAGCGCGGTGGACGCCTTCTGCGGTGGCGCGGGAGGCGATCACGGCCGTTGCGTCGTCGATGGCGGCTTTGGCGGAGGCAGGGTTTGCCAGGTAGGAGGCCAGGGTGGCAACCTCGACGGCTTTCTGGTCCGAGAACGCCAGCCAGCTGCGGAGCTGTGCGGGCAGTTGGGTTTCCTCGGCGACGTCGTGCGGGACGTGCTGGGTTGAGGTGGACGTGGAGACGGCCACCTTTCCGGACGCGGCCCTCAGCTCATCGAGCTTCGCGGCGGACGCGGCGAGGTCGTTGCGCCAGATGTTGTGGCCGTCCACCACGCCGGCAACCAGGGTCTTGGTGCCCAGGCCGGCCAGTGCTGCCGCGGAGGGAACGGCGCCCTTGAAGACGTCGATGTGCAGGGCGTCGATGTTGGTGGCGGCAAGGGTTCCCAACTGGGCGCCGAGCGAACCGTACGGGGTGGACACAAGGATCTGCGGGCGGCTGGCCGCAGCCGCCAGGACGTCGTAGGCCCGGGCAACGGCTGCTTCGACCTCTGCGGCCGGGGTCTCCTGGTCGACCACCAGGGCGGGCTCGTCGAGCTGGACCCAGCCGGCGCCGGCGGCGGCCAGCTTCTCAAGCAGCTGGACGTACACGGGCAGGATGTCCTCGAGGCGGGACAGCGGAGCGAATCCGGCCGGGGCGTCGTCGGAAGCCTTGGACAGCAGCAGGTAGGTGACCGGGCCAACGATATACGGGCGGGTCTCGATGCCGTTGGCCAGTGCGAAGGCGAACTCGTCGACCTTGGCGGTGGAGGCCAGGGTGAATTCGGTTTCGGGGCCGATCTCAGGGACCAGGTAGTGGTAATTGGTGTCGAACCACTTGGTCATTTCCAGCGGCTGCTGGTCCTTGGTGCCGCGGGCCAGGGTGAAGTAGCCGTCGATGTCCAGCTGCCCGTCGGCGTTGAGGAGCGTGCCGAAGCGTGCGGGCACCGCCCCGAGGTGGGCGGTGGCATCCAGGACCTGGTCGTAGTAGGAGAACGTCCCGGGAACAGCTGCTGCTTCGGTCAGGCCGAGTTCCTGCAGGCGCCTGGCGGTGGTCAGCTGGATGTCCTTGGCTGCCGCGTCAAGGGCTGCGGCGTCGATCCGGCCGGCCCAGTAGGCTTCGACGGCCTTTTTGAGTTCGCGGCGGCGGCCGATGCGGGGGTAGCCGAGGAGGGAGGCGGAGGGGAAGGGCGTGTTGTTTTCAGGCATGGCAAAGGTCCTCAGTTCGGAGGTAGGTCAAAAGGGCGTGGGTTAGTGCTGTGAAGCGTGGAGCGGTGCCGGGTCGGCGTTCAGCTGGCCAGCTGTGGCCTGGCTGCGGCACCCCGGGCGTGGCTGCTGCGGTTATGGCGCGGCAGGGCCAGCTTGTCCAGCACTTCCAGTGCACTCTGGTGCTCGTTGAAGGTGTAGAGGTGGATTCCGGGGGCTCCGGCATCCAGGGCAGCGTTGGCCAGGTCAACAGTGGCATCGACGCCAATGTGGAGCCGTTCAATGTCATTGTCGGCGGCCGCGAGGCGTTCCATCAGCTTGGGAGCCGGTTCCACTCCAGCCAGTTCCCCCAGCCGGTTAAGCCGGCGAAGGCTGGTAAACGGCATGACGCCGGGAATGATGGGAATGGTCACGCCCGCACGGCGGGCACGGGTGAGCAGGTCCTCATACTGTGCAGCTTCGAAGAACACCTGGGTGATGGCGAAGTCGGCGCCGGAACGTTGCTTGGCGAGCAGCACTTCGACGTCGTGGTCCTCGCTGGGTGACTCCGGATGGCGGGTGGGGTACGCCGCCACGCCAACCGCGATCTTTCCGGCGCACAGCAGCGCGGAACGGCGCTGCTCCACCCGGCGGATGAGGTCGATCAGGTCCTGGGCGTACCGCAGGGACCCGGCTGACGGCTGGCCGCCGTCCTTGGGGAGATCGCCGCGCAGGGCGAGGATGCCCCGGACCCCGATGTCCAGCAGCTCGCCGATGATCGCAGCGAGTTCCTGCGGAGTATTCCCCACGCAGGTCAGGTGGGCCAGCGGCCGCAGCGTGGTTTCGACCAGGAGCCGGTTGATGAGCTCGAGGGCGGTGTCCCGGTTTGATCCACTGGCGCCGTACGTCACGGAGACGTAGTCGGGCTCAGTGGTCTCCAGCTCGCGGATAGTGGTCCAGAGGGTCTCCGCTGCCGCCGGCGAACGCGGGGGGAACAACTCGTAGGAGAGCGCTACCGGAGCGGTGTCGGAAAGATGGGGATGTGTGTCAATAAGGCTTGGAGGTGACATTTGCGTCCTTGGCTTTGGGCCATTGGGGGTGCCTGCCTGGAGGCGGACAACCGGCAATGAATTTGAGTTTGGGGAACACGGAGGGACTCCACGAGGACGCAGCCGCGACTGTTACGCCTGGAATGAAGTAGTCCGTGAGCAAATGTCAGGCCCACATGGGGGCACCCACACCCTCCGGAACGGAGGATCGCTGACACGTTACCGCGGTAACTTGTTTAAGACTCTATGGCTGCCGGCGGCGCAGGTACAAGTCGACGCCGAATTAAGACGCAGTTTTACAGGTGGTTTCTTCCGGCAACAGAATTTCCTTCGCCTGCAGCCGTTCCTACCAGGGCCGCTCCGGGACGGTCCCGCCGTTGCTGTCCAGGTACTCCCCGCGTTCGCGCCCGCTGTTCCGCTCACGTTCGGCCTGCCGGGCACTGTCCTGCAATTGGTCCAGCTGGTTCTGCCGGCTGTCACCGGATGGGCCCGGAGAAGGTTCCTCCGCCGGTGCCGGCGCCTGGTCCGGAGCTGGTCCCATGGCCTGGAGTTTGTTCTCCAGCCGCTTCCCGGCATCCGCCAGCCGGCCAGCCGCACCACCCTCCGCGTCCGCCGACAGGCAGCCTTCGGGCGCCTCCCGGGCAACGTCCAGCGCCTGCTTGAAAAGGGAACCGGCCGACGCCGGGTCGCCGGCCTGGAAACGCTGGTCACCCATGCGTTCAATCACCAGGACCAGGTTCACCCGAACCAGGCATTCGTCGCCGGAGCCGGCCGGGACCATCTGAAGTGACTGTTCAAACAGGGCCTTGGCAGTTCCGTCATCACCGGCCAGCACGGCAGCGTCCCCCGCGGCGAACGGCGCCTTGTGCGGCTCCACCAAGTTGGCGATCCCCAGTCCGCCGGCCGCAGTGCCCACCGTGGACGCGTTTCCGGCTTCGAAACCGGCGGCGGCCTGACGGGCGAGGACGCCCACGCTGAGCAGCTTGGCGGCGAGGCACAGGATGAGGAGCACCGGCAGGGCGGACCACAGCAGCAGGCGGCGCCTGCGGACCTTGGCGTTCACTGCAGCCCCCTGCCGCCGGGAGGAGTCCGAAGCCCGCGAAGCTGCCGCAGGATGCCCACCGCTTCCGGCAAGGCCAGCAGGAAAACTCCGGCGGCGAAGATCCAATACAGTTCAGTGGCGGCGGCCAGCGAACCGTCCTGGTCTGAACGTTCGGCCCTGCCGGGGTGTGCCTGCTGCAGCATGGCTGCCACCGGGTCGCCGGCGGCACGGTGGACGTAGGGCACGCCCAGCTGGGAGGCGATGGTCCGCAGCCGGCCTTCGTCGATGATCGATAGTGCGTCCCCTGCGCTGCCGGCCCGGGTGTCCTGCACGTACTCCGCCGGCGCCGGCGGAACGTTCCCTCCGCCGGTGCCCCCGCTTTGTGAAGCCTGGCCGGTGTTCTCCTTCATCCGGCCGCCGCCGGACGTCCCGTAACCCAGCACCGCTCCCCCGGCGACCAGTCCGCCGTCGACCTTCATGGCCTCCGGCTCTTTGCCGCTGGTTTGCTCGCCGTCCCCCAGGTAGTACACCAGCCTGGGCCGGCCGGGCTGGCTGTCGCGCGCGGCGGCCAAACGCTCGGAGAGCACCTGCGTGGCGGCGGTGATAGTGCTGCCCTTGGCATAGGCGGTCACTTGGGGTTCCATGACGTCCGTGATGGTTTCCAGGGCCAGGGTGTCGGTGCTGAGCGGCATCCGGACGTGCGCGGTGGTGTCGAAGGTGATGACGGAAAAACGGGCGCCGGGCAGCCGTTCTGCGATGGCCTTGATGTCTTTGCGGACGCCCTCCAGCCGCGGAGCCCCATCGCCGTAGTCCTCGGCCACCATGCTGGTGGTGGTGTCCACCACGAAGAACACGTTGAGGTCGGCAGTGGCCGCCTGCACGGAGCCGCCGGGCAGGCTGGGCCGCACCGCTGCTGCCAGGAGCAACAGGACAATGGGCCCCCGCCGCAGCCACGCCCTGCTGCGCAGGGGTCTCCGCTCCAGGCGCCACAGGATTGTGCACAGGACCAGCCCGGACAACAACGCAACACCCAACGGCAGGACCGGAACTTCCGAGAACACGGCCCGTGGCGCGCCCTGGATCCCCGCCGTTTCGGTTTGCTCCACGGCGGCGACAATTCCCGGCACAGCATCGGGACTGTCCAGGGCGTGGTACGAGCCGCCGGTTGACTCCGCTGCAGCACGCAGCTGGGCACCGGGCTGGTCGGAGCCGCTGCCGTAGTCCAGGTCGCCTGGATTCAAGGCGTAGACGCGCACGGACCGTTCCTTGGCCAGCTGCGCAGCCTGCTCCAGGGTCATGATCGGCTTGCCGGAAAGGAAGTTGTCCGTAGCCAGCACCACCGACCGCGAACGCGTGGGCGCACTGCCCCTGCCTGCGGCGTCCCCGGCAGCAGCCGAGGATCCGCCGGTGGCACCAGGGAAGCTGTTGAGGCAGGATGCCAGGCCGTCCCCGATCAGTGACGATCCCCTGCCGCTCCACGTGCCGTCCAGGAATCCTGAACTGCCGGGTTCGCCGTCGAAGGCGTCTTTGGCGCCCTTGAGCTGCTCCTGGGCGTAGGCGTAGTCGTCGGTCAGCGGAAAAACCTGGATGGCGCTGCTGTCGAAGATGGTCAGGCCGATCCGCTCGCCGTCGAAGTCTTTCGCCAGGCCGGCGAAGACGTCCACGACCGCGGCGTCAGCACTGCTCATGGAGCCGGACGCGTCCAAACAAAGCATGATGTCCCGGTTGTGCTGCTCCGGGCGGATGGTGGTCACGTCAGCGGGCCGTGCTGCCGCAACAGCCGCCGAGGCCAGCAGCACCGCGCAGGCGGTTCCGGCCGCTGCCAGCAAGCGGCGGTGCCGCCTGAGGGCTGCCTGGTATTCCGGGAGCCCCGTAAGCCTGTCGGCGTGCGCCACGGGCCGTCGTCGTTCATGCGGCCACCGGTTCCTGCGCAACGCAATCCATGCCGCCGCCCCGGCAGCAACAGCGGCGGGCGGCAGCAGCCACCAGAAGATCAGTTCCACGCCCGCACCGCCTCGGAAGCCCTTGCCGCGGACGCAGTTACGGATGGCAGCGGGCCGGGCCCGAATTCGGCAGGGTAAAGGGCTTCGATGACGTCGGCCGCCGCGGGCAGCGGGTGCCGGGCCAGGTCCTGGTGCGTCATCCGGGTGGCATCGACACCTGTTGCGTCCCGGACAAACCCGCGCAGCAGGAGGCTGATCTCCTGGTGCGCGGCACGTTCCGCAAGGTTTCCCGCCGCCACCTCCCGGTCCACATCATGGATGCGCTGCAGGTACGCCGCCTTGAGTGCAGGCAGGTCCGTCAGGGCGGACCGGGAGCCGGCGCTGCCGGGTTTGGAGCGGGCAGCCGGGCCGGTGGTGGCAAGCACGAAGACGTACCACCCAACCACCAGGGCCAGAAGTGCCGCGCCGCACCACATCCAGGCGGGGCTGTATTGCAGCGGGCCGTAGAAACCGGGATCAGCCTGCACGCCGGTGCCTCTCGAGAAGGGCGAACAGGCCGGTGATGACGTCCCCGCTCCCGGCCACTTCGCCCTCCGTGATCCCGGCCGCGCGCAACATGGCCTTGCGGCCTGCGTCGCGTTCCGCGGCGGCTGTGGCGTAGGCGGCCGCCACCGCGGCGGACTTAGCCGGCTGCCAGGCCAGGAAGGAGGAATCGGCCACGCTGTAGGAGTCACTGCCTGTGTTTGGACTTGCCCCGGCCACGGGTGATGGCACCAGTTCCGCGTCCCTGACCGTCAGCCAGAGGATCTCGTGCTGGGCGCGCAGCCGGCGCAGGAGCCGACCGGTGGAATCGTCCGCGGCCAGTTCGTCAGCGACGACGAAGAGCAGATGCCGGCCCTTGATGTTGCGCGCCACGTAGTCGAGCTGGTCCTCGATGCTGCTGGCTGCCGCTTCCAGGCCGGTGTGGGAGTCCACGTGCCGCAGCAGCCGTTCCAGGTGGGCCTCTCCACTCTTTGCCGGGAAGGAACGGGTGGCCGATGAGTCACCGCACACCAGCCCCACCACGTCGCCGTGCCGGTGGGCCAGGTAGCCCAGGACGCCGAGGGACAGCACGGCGATGTCCTTTTTCACTTCCCCGGACAGCGCCTCCGCGGCCATGTTGCGCCCCGTGTCGGTGACGAGGAGGACAGTCTGGCGGCGGACAGCGACGTAGCGCCGGATCAGGGGTGAGCCGTGGCGCGCCGACGCTTTCCAGTCGATATCGCGGACCTCGTCGCCGGGCACGTAGGCGCGCAGGTCATCGAAGTCCAGGCTGCGGCCCCTGAACACCGAACCGTATTCGCCGTCGAGCACGCCGCGGGCCTTGCGGTGCGCGAAGATGGCCATCTTCGATTTCACGCGCTGGAGGAGGCTGGCCATGCGGGGTCAGGGAGTCTGGACGGCGGCCACGACGGCGTCGATCACCGATTCCACGGGAACCTGCTCGGCCACCGCATCGAAGTTCAGGATAAGCCGGTGCCGCAGCACCCTGTGGGCCAACGACCTGACGTCCTCTGGGATGACATGGTCCCTGCCGTTCAGCAGCGCCACCGCACGGGCTGCCCGGCTGAAGGCGATGCTGGCACGGGGACTGGCGCCGAACTCGATGAACCCGGCAAGTCTGGCATCGATGTACTGGGACGCGTTCCGGGTCACGTACACCAGCCCCACGATGTAGTTGATGACGGCCGGATCGATGTAGATGCGGGTGGCCAGTTCCTGGATCTCGGTGACGGCATCCAGGGAGGCGGCCGCAGCGGGTTTCTGTTCGGGCGCATAGACGCCGGCGTCGATCCTGCGGATGATCTCGGCCTCTTCCGCGGGACTGGGGTAATCCAGGACGTCCTTGAGCATGAAACGGTCCATCTGGGCCTCAGGCAGCTGGTACGTGCCCTCCTGCTCAATGGGGTTCTGGGTGGCCAGTACCAGGAACGGGGAGGGCAGCCGGTAGTCCTGTCCGCCAATGGACGTCTGGCGTTCCTGCATCGCCTCGAGCATGGCGCTCTGGGTCTTGGCGCTCGAGCGGTTGATCTCATCCAGCAACACGATGTTGGCGTGGACCGGGCCGAGCTGGGTGTGGAAGCTGCCCTTGGCGGCGTCATAGATCTGGGTTCCCACGATGTCGCTGGGCAGCAGGTCCGGGGTGCACTGGATGCGGCGGAATTCACCGCTGACGGCGTCGGCCAGGGTCTGCGCGGCGGTGGTCTTGGCCAGTCCCGGGACGCTCTCCAGCAGTATGTGGCCGCCGGTCAGCAGCCCCACCAGAAGCGATTCCCGCAGCCGGGACTGCCCCACCACCTTCGCGTCGAAACTTCGTGAAATGTTGGCGGCCACTTGCTGCGCCCTGGCCAGCTCCGCAGGCTGGATTCGTGCGGGCACGCTGGTCGAAAGCACTGGTTTCCCCCTGGTGACGGTGTTGGGCGCGCGGTCCGGGCCGGCCGTGTCCCGCCCGCCATCCTATCCAAGCCCGGCAGCCCAAGACCGGCAATGGGCACCCCTCCCCATGAGGGGTCCGCGGGTCTATCCTTTTGCCATGATTGAGCTTCCAGCCAGTTACAAGGAATATCTCGCCGACAAGAGCCAGATGGTCATCGACACGGTCAGGCCCGTCCTGATGCAGTCCGCGGCCGAAAAGCTGCACGGCGTCCGCGTGGTCAACAACCCCACCGGCCACCAGGCCCACCTGGACGACACCCTGCCGTTCGGCGTGGTGCTTGAGGACATCGATTAGCCCCTGACAGCTCCCGACAGGGCCAGCGAGTTGCCGGACCCGCGCGCCACGATGGCGTACAGGGCCAGGACCGGAACCGAATAGAGGATTGAGAATGCGGCCAGCTGGCCGTACGCCACTGCCCCGTGCTGGCCGAAGAAGCTGAAGATCGATACTGCTGCCGGCTGCCTGCCCTCGGAGAGCAGCAGCACGAACGGGACGAAGAAGTTCCCCCAGGCCTGGATGAACACGAAGATGAACACCACGCCCAGGCCCGGGCCCATGAGGGGAAGCACGATTGAACGCAGGCCGGCGAGCCTGGAGGCGCCGTCCACCCAGGCTGCTTCCTCCAGCGCCAGCGGTACAGCGTCCATGAAGTTCCTGGTCATCCAGATCGCCATGGGCAAGCTGGTGGCGGCCAGGAACAGCACCGTGGCCGGCAGGGAATCCAGCAGCCGGAGCTGCACGAACAGACCGTAGACCGGCACCATGATGGCCGTGATGGGCAGGCAGGTGCCGAACAGGATGCCGTACATGAAGGGCGCAGTGAAGCGTGACCGGTAGCGGGACAGGGGGTAGGCGGCAAGCACGGCCGCTGCCAGCGTCACCAGCCCGGTACCCGCGGACAACAGGAGGCTGTTCCATAGCGGGCGGAAGAGCAGTTCAGGAGTGAGGACGGCGGCGAAATTATCCAGTCCGGGCTGTTGCGGGACCTTGACCGCGTGTCCGGCGGCGGGGTCCACTGAACCGAGGACCAGCCAGAGCAGGGGCAGCAGGAAGCAGGCGCCGGTCAGCAGCAGGGCCACGTCCGCCCAGGTGCTGCGGGCACGTTCGTTCCGGGCGGTCACGGTCTCTGCTCCCTAAGGAGGCGGAGGTAGGCCGCCCCGAACACGGCGCCGATGAGGATCAGGACCGAGGCGACGGCGGTGCCGTAACCGATGTCTCCGAACTTGAAGGCTTGCTGGTAGGCCAGGACGGGCAGCGTAGTGCTGCCGTTGGCAGGGCCCCCGGCGGTCATGACCCAAATCAGGGTGAAGACGGCGAGTGTCTGCAGCGTGACCAGCATCAGGTTGGTGGCAATGCTGTTCCGGATCACCGGCAGCGTGATGAACGCCAGCCGCTGCCAGGCGCCCGCCCCGTCCATCTGCGCGGCCTCGGTCAGCTCGCCGGGGACCCCACTGAGTGCGGACCGGTACACCAGCATGGAAAAGGCGGTCCCGCGCCACACGTTGGCCAGGATCACGGCCGCCATGGGAACCGTATAGAGCCAGTCGGTTTCCGGCACCCCCAGGCGGCCGAGGAGTTGGTTGAGTGTCCCGTCGCGGCTGAAGAAGGCGTAGGCCGCGAACGCCGCCACGATCTCCGGCAGGACCCAGGCGGCCACGACGGCGGTCCCAACGGTTGCGGAGACCACAGGCCGTGCACGCCGCATCAGGACCGCAAGGGCGAGCCCCAGTACGTTCTGGCCCAGGATCGCCGACCCGGCGACGAACAGGACGGTCAGGGCCAGTGAAAGCGGAAGGACGGGGTCCTGCAGCAGCCGCTGGTAGTTGTCCAGCCCCACCCATTCGGGGTTCCGGGCATGCCGGCCGGTGAGCCCGGCGTTGGTGAGTGAGGCGTGGAAAGCCCACAGCACGGGGCCGGCGAGGAACACGAGCAGGAGCACGACGGCAGGCAGTACCGGCAGGTAGCGGAGCACGTGCCGTGTGCGGTGGCTGGCGGGCACCGCTACTTCCGGATGGTTTTGTCGCCGCCTACAATGCCGGCCACAGCCGTGTCATAGTCCGCCGCCGCCTGCTCCGGCGTCCTGCTGCCGGTGATCACGGCCTCGGTGGCCTCCTGGACGGCAGCGGAGATGCGTGGATAGTCGGACGTCGCGGGCCGGTATTTGGTGACGGCGACCAGGCTGGACACGTCCTTCACGAACGGGTTGGCCGACTGGTAGCCGGGGTCGGATGCGACGTCGGTACGGACGGCGATCTGCGAGCTGTCCACCGTATACGCCAGGGAGTTCTTTGCGTTCAGGGCGGTAGTCAGGAAATTGAACGCGAGGTCGGGCTGCTTGGTTTCCGCGCCAAGGGCCAACGTCCACCCTCCGGACATGCTCACTGCACCGGGCGCGGCCCCGGTCTGGGTTGGGAACGGGGCCACTGCCATGTCCTGCCCGTAGCCCGGCCAGGCATAGCTTCCGCCGTCCTGCCAGAACGACGGCGCGTAGGAGCCTTCCACGGTTGCGCCAAGTTTTGCCTTGGGGAACCATTCGCCGAACACCTTTTTCCAGATGTTCGGGTCCAGCGCCTCGGCCGGGGGCACTGCGAGCTTTTCCCCATAGAGGGTGTCGAGGAAGGTCAGCGAATCCTTGAAGCCGGCCGAGCCAACGACCCACTTTTTCGAATCCTGGTCATAAAGGGCCGCCCCGGTGCCGTACAGGAGCTCGTAGAACCCCTGCATCACGCTTCCTTCACCGGTGCCCTTGCCGGCATACATGTTGAAGGGGATCACATCCGGCTGGGAGGCTTTGATCTTCCTGGCGGTGTCCAGGATGTCCTGCCAGCTGGACGGGCGCCACGGCAGGCCGATGCCGGCAGCCTCAAAAACCTTCTTGTTGTACCAGATGGCGCGCGTGTCGGTGCCCAGCGGCACCGCGTACGTGCCGCCGTCGTCCGCTTTGCCCGCTTCCTTGGCGCCCGCGTCAAACTTGTTCCAGTCCCCCCACCCGGACAGGCGGCTGTCGAGGTTCAGGAGGTAGCCGGCGTCCACATCGGAGCGGACCTTGAACGTGTCCTCGTAGAAGACGTCCGGGGCGGTGGAGGGCGACCGCAGTGCCAGGGCCAGCTTGGTGCCGTAGTCGTCGTCATTGGCCTGGATGGGCTGCAGTTCGATCGTGACGCCCTGGTTTGCGGCTTCGAACTCCTTCTTCGCGTTCTGGAACATGGTGTCCAGTGCGGTGAACGAGTCTGTCTTCTGGTATGCCACCTTGATGGTCCTGTTTCCGCCCGAAGGATCGGCAGGCGTGCAGGCTGCGAGGACCATGACCGCGGCGGCCACCACGGATAATGTCTTGGATGCCCGGCGAAACATGTCGCGGTCAGCTTTCCAGCAGCAGCCGTTGGGCGCGGGGCGCGAGCGTATGTTCAAGGACCAGCGAGGCTGCGCCGATGGCGCCCACGTCCTCCCCCACCCCTGTGCCCACAACGTCGATGGGGTGGATCAGGCGGGTGGCGCTGTTGGCGTCCAGCAGCGGCGGGACCAGTTCGAGGTAGCGCTGCGACAGGCAGGTCCAGAACGGGCCGCCGAAGACCACCCGTTCAACATCCAGGGTGTTGGTGACCACTGAGACCGCCCGGGCCACCAGGGCGGCAGACTTGTCCAGGATGGCCGCGGCACCTTCGTCCCCTGCGTACGCACGGGCGCAGAGCTCGGAAAAGCTCTGCTGGATTTCTGCGGCGCTCCCGGCCTGCGCGCCCTCCAGGATTCCCGCGGCCACTGCTTCCGCCACCAGGACCTGGGGAATGGCGGAGGATTTGACGCAGCCGCGCTGCCCGCAGTCGCAAAGGGGTCCGCCCGGGTCCACGATGATGTGGCCGATTTCGCCGGCGTTGCCGGACGTCCCCCGGACCACTTCATCGTTGAGGACGATCCCGCAGCCGATGCCGGTCCCCATGTACATGAACACGAAACTGCCGGCACCGCTGGGGCCGCCCGCCCACGTTTCCGCTACGGCGGCGCTGGTCACATCCTTGTCCACCAGCACGGAGTAGCCGGTGGCCTTCGCCAGTGCGTCCCGCAGTTCCACCCGGTCCCACCCGGGAAGCAGCGGCGGGTCCACCACGGTGCCGTGGTCCAGGTCGATGGGGCCGGGAGCGGCCACTCCGAGTCCTGCGATGCGGCCCTGGTCCACGCCGGAATCCTCCACGAGCTGGGCCAGCTCCGCAGCGATGGTGGCAATGACGGCGGCCGGATCGTTTCCGCCGGGGGTCTTGATCCGTGAGTGGCGTACCACCGCTCCGACGAGGTCCAGCACCACGAACGTTGTCACGGCCGGGTCCAGGTGGACCCCAAGGGCATACATGCCACCGGGGTTAAGGCGCAGGATGGTGCGCGGCTTGCCGGGGCCGCTGCCCTCCTTGCCTGCCTCAACGATCAGGTGCTGGTCCAGCAGCCGGCGGGAAATGTTCGAAATGGTCTGGGGCGACAGGCCAACGATTTGGGCGAGTTCCACCCGGCTAAGTCCCCCGGACGTCCTGCGGATTGCGTCGAGGATGACGGTGAGGTTGAAGTCCCCCATCCTCGGCAAGTTGGTTCCGCGCCTCGGAGAGGATTGGCGGATCTCAGACACTGTGTCCCCTAAACGTCTTCGGCTACCTGGCGGTGGTGATGCTTTGAATCGTACGTTAAGCGTGCGCCCGCGCCCACCTGCACAGGAAGCGGCGCGGCGGATGTTTTGGCCGGTGAAGCCGAGGATTGGGTCAGCGGGAGCTGCGCGTGCTGCGGGTGACCGTGAACTTCGGGTTCCGGCCCTCCACCACCGTGGGTCCTACGTGCCGCTCCAGGGCCGCGAGGTAGGCCAGGTGGCGGTTGTAGACCGTCCACAGCTCGCCACCGGGAGCCAGGACACGTCCCGCCGCTTCGATCATCTTGAGCCCTGCGCCGGCGTGCACACCGGCACCAACGTGGAACGGCGGGTTCAGGAGTACGGCATCCAACGAGCCGTCAGGGAAAGTGCTGAGCGCATCGTCCTGCAGCACCGTGATCCGGTCCGCAAGACCATTCAAGCGGGCGGTGGCCAGCGCGGACTGCACGGCGGCCGCCGATTGGTCCGTTGCCGTGACGGCGGCGGAAGGGAACTGCCTGGCATACATCGCGGCGAGGATTCCGGTGCCGCAACCGAGATCGACGGCGTGCTGCGCCGGCTTCATGGCAGGCAGGAACGTCAGCAGGAAGCGTGTGCCGATGTCCAGCCGGGCGCCGGCAAAAACAGCGCCATGCGCAGCCACATCCAGGTCCAGCCCGTCAAGGTGCTCCACCACGGGAAAGCGCGGGGAGGCCGTGGCGGTCTTGGGGCCGGCAGCAAGGAGAACCCGCGATTTTTGCCGTGCGAGCTGTGGCTGCACGGAAACGAAGTAGCGTTCAAGGACCGCGTTCATGCCCAGTGACATGTGCTTCACCCGGCCACCCGCCAGCAGGCGGACGTCCGGTGCGGCGTGCCTGGCCACGGCGGACGCGATCTCCTCGAGCTCCGCCAGGGTCTTGGGGAGCTGCAGCAGGACGGTGTCCGCTCCGGCCAGCAGTTCGGGGCCCAGGGGCAGCTGCACGAAACCGGACCCGGCGTTGTCCGCCGGAAGCCCGGCAGCCTCACGCCTGGCTGACAGTTCGGCCGCATTAAGCCGCAGCGCCCGTTCCCCGGTGACCAGGTCCTGGTGTACGCGCAGCGAGTCCGGGGCAAGCAGTTCGGAGGCGCCGAGCGTCAGCGCCCCGTAACGGTCCCCGATGACGGCCACGGCAGTGCCTGCCCGCCCAAGCTGCACCGCAGTCTCCAGCAGCAGCCTGTCAGTGGCGTCCCACGCCTGCAGGTTGGGTGCCTCGACATCGGGCCGGCGGCGCAGCACGTCGAAGATGTCCGCCAGGGTGTTTACTGCCACCGGTGTCCTGCCGCCTTTTGTCGCTTTTGCCGGCCCCGGGCCCCGGGGCATCACCCCAACGTTACCGTTTCCGCTGCCACCGCAATGCCCGGCAGCTTCAGGATCGCAGCCACTGCTGCGCGCCCCGCCCGGTTGGCGCCAATGGTGGACGACGACGGGCCGTAACCCACCAGGTGGACGCGCGGCTCGGCTGCCACCTGTGTTCCGTCCATGGCGATCCCGCCGCCCGGCCCCCGCAGGTGAAGCGGCGCCAGGTGTTCCAGTTCGGCCCTGAAGCCGGTGGCCCAGAGGATGACGTCGGCCCTCAGCAGGCTGCCATCGGCCCGGCGGACGCCCTCGGGTTCGATGGAGGTGAACATCGGCTGCCGGTTCAGGGCGCCCCGCTCCCTGGCTGCTCGCAGCGCGGGCGTCCAGATAAGGCCCGTCACCGAGACAACGCTTTGCGGCGGAAGCCCCTGGCGGACCCGCTCCTCCACAAGCGCCACGGCGTCGTGGCCTGCCCTGGCATCAAACTCAGCGTCGCGCCAGACCGGTTCCCTGCGCGTGAACCAACTGGTGGTGGTGGCGCGCGATATTTCCTCCAACAGCCCCACGGCGGAGATGCCCCCGCCCACCACAATCACGTGCCGGCCGCGGAACTCCTCCGCTGAGACGTAGTCGGCCACGTGCAGCTGGCTGCCGCGGAACGTTGACTGACCCGGATAAATGGGCCAGAACGGACGGGTCCACGTGCCCGTGGCATTAATGAGTGCCTTGGCGCTCCAGACGCCGTCGGACGTTTCGATCCGCAGCCGCCCCGCCGGATCGCCGTCTTCGCGCCTGACGGCCCGGACCTTGACGGGCCTGTGGACGGTAAGGCCCAACTCAGCCTCATAGGCCCCGAAATAGCGGGTCAGGAAGTCGGAGCTGGGTTCCGCAGGGTCCACGTCGGGTTTGGCGATGCCGGGCAGGTCACTGATCCCATTGACTGTGCCCATGCGCAGGCTCTTCCAGCGGTGCCGCCACGCACCCCCGGGACCTTCCTCGGCGTCGAGCACGGCATAGTCCAGCCCCCGGCGCTGCAGGTGGTACGCGGCCGACAGGCCTGCCTGGCCCGCCCCGATGACCACCACATCGGTTGGGTCAGGAATCACTCCCCCATGATAGTCGTGGAGGGCAGCCCGGCCGTAGGGTGGGCGCATGGACACTGAAGCAGCATCAGCGGGAACCGGAACCACTGGGCACGCCGCCCGGCTGGAAAAGGCCCTGGGAGTGGTTTTGGGGACCGGACAGATACCCCTTCGGTTGCGGGCGTGGGACGGCTCGGAAGCCGGGCCGCCGGACGCGCCGGTGCTGGAGTTCAAGTCCCGAAAGGCATTGCGGCGCATGCTCTGGTCACCGGGGCAGCTGGGACTGAGCCGGGCGTACGTGGCAGGCGACATCGAGGCCCCCGGTGACATCTTCGCGGCCTTCACGGCGTTGAGTTCGGCGGGCAAGTTCGCGGAGCCCGGTCCGTTCCGGCCGCTGTCCGCCGGTGAGCTCTGGCTGCTGCTGCGCACCGCAGTCCGGCTTGGCGCCATTGGACCCAACCCTGCTCCGCCGCCCGAGGAGGCGCGTGTCGCGAAGAAGGGCAGGATGCATTCCCGGCGGCGGGATTCGGCCGCCATCTCGCATCATTACGACGTCGGCAACGACTTCTATGCCCTGGTGTTGGGACCGTCCATGGTCTATTCCTGCGCCGTGTGGCCGGACGGGCCTGCCACCGGGGGCCCGGCTGCCGGGTCGGGGCTGCAACCGGAGGCCGGGCCGGATGATGGCCTGGATGATGGCGCGGGTGATGTCCTCGACGCAGCGCAGGAGGCCAAGCTGGACCTTGTCTGCCGCAAGCTTGGCCTCCAGCCCGGAATGCGGGTCCTCGACGTGGGATGCGGATGGGGCAGCTTCGCTCTCCACGCGGCAGCCAGGTACGGCGCCACGGTGGTGGGCGTGACGCTGTCAACGGAGCAGGCCACCCTGGCGCGTAAGCGTGCAGCAGACGCCGGCCTCACGGACAGCGTCGAAATCCGGGTCCAGGATTACCGCGACGTGCAGGACGGGCCGTACGACGCCATCAGTTCCATTGGCATGTCAGAGCACGTGGGACGGGCCCAGACCCCTGAGTACGCCGCCGCGCTCTTCGGGCTGCTGCGCCCGGGTGGACGGCTGCTGAACCACGCCATCTCCTGGAACGCCGGCCCCACCGCCCCCGATCCCGACTCGTTCATCCCCCGGTACGTCTTCCCGGACGGCGAAATGATCAGCCTCGGCGAGATGGTGTCCGCCCTGGAAACTGCCCGGTTCGAAGTCCTCGACGTGGAGGCCCTGCGGCCCCACTACGCACTGACCCTCCGGGCCTGGGTCAGGCGGCTGGAGCAGAACTGGGCGGAAGCGGTGCAGCTGGCCGGTGAGGGGCGCGCGCGGGTGTGGCGGCTGTACATGGCAGCCAGCGCCATTGGCTTCGAAAACGGACTCACCGGAGTCAACCAGGTCCTGGTCCGCCGGCCGGGCGGGGAGGAACCGCCGTTGCGCCGCACTTCCTGGCTGTGACGAGAGCGGTTGCTGTGACGAAAGCGCCCTCCTGCCGGGACGTAACCCGGCAGGGAGGGCGGCTTGGTGACCCCAGGGTCAGGCCTCGTTTCGGCTAGGCCACCGGGGAAGGCCCGCCAGGCTGGGTGAAATGCTGGGTCTTTTCGATCTGCACCACTTTCGGATCCGTTTCGTCTGCGTCGTAGTCCGTGGGCCGGGTGAGGTCTTCGCCGGTACGGACCTTGAGGGCCCGCATCACCAGGGTCAGCACGGCGGCGACCACCAGGTTCAGCGCGAACGCCGACACAGCAATGTAGACGCTGAAGTCGGTGCCGGGGATGGGCGCCACCGACCCGCCGAAGTGCGCCTTGGTCACCGGGTTGACCACGTTGTAGGCGGAGACGGTACCGAAGATGATGCCCACCGCCCAGCCGACCAGGAGGGCCCAGCGGTCAAACCACCGGGTGTAGAGCCCGGCCACCACGGCGGGGAAGGTCTGCAGGATCCAGATGCCGCCCAGCAGCTGCATGTTGATGGCCGCCGACTGGTCCATGGCGATCACGAAAACCAGGGCGCCCACCTTCACCACCAGGGAGACGATCTTGGACACCTTCGCCTCGGTCTTTGGATCGACGTCCGGGCGGATGAAGTCGCGGTAGATGTTCCGGGTGAACATGTTCGCGGCGGCAATGGACATGATCGCCGCCGGTACCAGGGCCCCGATGGCGATCGCAGCCAGTGCGATGCCGGCAAACCAGGCCGGGAAGTGGTCGAGGAACAGCTGCGGAACCACCAGCTGCGGATTGACCGATCCGTCCAGGTCGATCGGCTTGGTACCCGCCTTGATGGCCACGAATCCCAGCAGTGCCAGGAAGCCCAGCATCAGCGAGTACAGCGGCAGGATGGCGGCGTTGCGGCGGATGGTGTTGCGGGCCTTTGAGGCCAGCACCGCCGTCACCGAGTGCGGGTACATGAACAGCGCCATGGCCGAGCCCAGTGCCAGGGACCAGTAGGCGGAGTAGTTTGCCGCGCCGGGGACAAAGACACCTGCCGGCTTGCCCGTGGCCTGGTTCACCGTTCCCAGTTTGGTCTGGGCTGCGCCAAAAATGCCGTCCCAGCCGCCGAACTTGATGGGCAGGTAGATGACGGCCACAATGACGGCGAGGTAGATCAGCAGGTCCTTGACGACGGCGATCATCGCCGGGGCGCGCAGGCCCGAGGTGTAGGTGTAGGCGGCCAGGACCACGAAGGCGAGGATCAGCGGCAGGTCGGTCAGCAGGACATTGCCGGAGCTTCCCAAACCAAGCACGGTGAGCACCGCCTTGATGCCCACCAGTTGCAGCGCGATGTAGGGCATGGTGGCCACGATCCCGGTGACGGCGACGGCCAAGGAGAGCCAGCGGCTGCCGTAGCGGCCCCCCACGAAGTCCGCCGAGGTGACGTAGCCATGGCGGTGCGAGACGGACCACAACCGGCTCATGATGATGAAGATGATCGGATACAGGACGATCGTGTAGGGCACGGCGAAGAAGCCGCTCACTGCGCCGGTGGCCCACATTGCCGCCGGCACTGCCACGAAGGTGTAGGCGGTGTAGAGGTCCCCGCCCAAAAGGAACCAGGTGATCCAGGTACCGAAGCCACGGCCGCCCAGGCCCCACTCGTCCAGGCTGTGCAGCCCCTCCACTTCGGTGCTGCGGCGCCACTTGGCGGCCAGAAAGCCCATCACGGCCACGATGACGAAGAGCAGCACCACAATGATCAGGGCTGTCCAGTTGATCTCCCGTGTATTCATGGCCGGTCCCCTCCCAAACCGGCCCCGGCGGAGGCAGTGCCTGCCTGGGGCGGGCCACCTGCACGCGCCTCGGCCCGCCGTCGTCGGTCCTCCCTGGTGACCAGCCAGTACGCGCTCCCGGTCAGGATCGCAGAGACCGGCACCCACAGCAGCTGGTACCAGTAGAAGAACGGCATCCCGCCCAGCCGCGGCGCGTCAAAAGCGTAGAGTTGCGGCATCAGGGGAAAGAGAATGGCGGCGGCCAGCAGGATGCCGGCGCCTATGTAGGGAGCGGGCCTGGCCGGCCCCCGGATGGCGGTGTCCCGCGTCAGGCGGGATTCTTCGGGAAAGGCTTCGCCGTCCGGCCTGTAGCCGTCTGCGTGGGACATCTGCGACCTCCTCGTCAGCCCGTCCCGCGGCCGCCGCCTTGGATGAAAGCAGTCCGGAGGCGGGACGATGTGCCCTCAATCACAGTTGTACCGCGCTTTGACCTGCGCCGGAAGGGTTAGGGCCACTATCGGTTGCCAGTGGCAACAAAAAAGGGAACCATCACGTGGTGATGGTTCCCTTTTCCGGTGTATCGGTGGAGCTGAGGGGACTCGAACCCCTGACCCCCTGCATGCCATGCAGGTGCGCTACCAGCTGCGCCACAGCCCCGTACTCTTGTCTTTTCCGGTCGAATTCCCCGGAGCAACCTGACCAGAGTAATGCACTTTTCCGCTGGACGCCAATCGGGCCGTCAACTGCCGCTGCCCAGGCCCTGAACGCACCCGTTCCTGGACAAACCACCAGGGAACGCGCGGGTGCCAAGTCCGGATGCCGGTGCAATCCGGAGCATCCGGGCTGCGGGCACAAAAAAGTCCGCCGGAACCAAAGTGGTTCCGGCGGACTTACCGGTGGAGCTGAGGGGACTCGAACCCCTGACCCCCTGCATGCCATGCAGGTGCGCTACCAGCTGCGCCACAGCCCCGGATTGTTGCTGCTCTGTGCTGCTTTCCCCGGGGTCTCCCCCGAAGCAACTCAAATATCTTAGAACAGCAATTCCGAAAATTCCAAATCGGGAATATTCACTGCCGGGCGGAGGCTACTCGCTGTCGGAAACCGCAGCGGCTTTGGCGGACGAGTCATCGCCGAGCTGCAGGTCCACTACGGGGCAGTCCTTCCAGAGGCGTTCCAGGGCGTAGAAGACCCGGTCTTCCTCGTGCTGGACATGGATCACGACGTCGGCGTAATCCAGCAGGACCCAGCGGCCGCCGGACCTGCCCTCGCGGCGGACCGGGCGAAGGTCCTGCTTGGCGAGTTCTTCCTCGATGCCGTCCACGATGGCGTTGACCTGGCGTTCGCTGGGCGCCGACGCGATGAGGAAGACATCAGCGAGGGCCAGGCGTTCGCTCACATCCATGGCGACGATGTCCTGGGCGATCTTGTCCGCGGCAGCTTTGGCAGCCGTACGGGCTATGGCGATGGACGATTCTGTTGCAGTCACGGGACTCCTTGTTTGGGTTAAGTGTTGATGCCGCCGGCGGGTCAGCGGGACATGCCGCTGACGATCAGGATGATGCCGGCGACGAGGGCCAGGATCCCGAACGCGAGGATGCAGAACTGGAGGATCCGGTTTCGGCGGGCCCGGCTCAGGCCCGCGGTGGCGGCATCCAGGGGATCCAGTCCGTAAGCGGACCGGGCAGGAACCCGGGGAAGGTCCTCGAAGAGGTCCTCCGACTGGACTTCGGGAGACGATACCGGTTGGGGACGGCTGGCGGCTTTGGCGGCTGCCTCGGCGCGCGCGATGACCTGGGAGCGGCCGGTCGCGGAGTCCGGGGCGGGTGCCTTGGGCCGGGGAGCAGGCCGCCGTTTTCCGGCGCCGGGGACTTTGGTCCCGGGGACCTTGGTTCCGGGCCGGGTGGTGACCGGGACATGGGAGGTGGCCGGCGGCTTCATGACCGGCCGGTCGACGCCGGGCACCTGGACGAACTCCAGCGGCGTCACCATGGCCAGGTTGTTGGCGGTGGACGGACCGGGCTTGTCCTTGGGTGCGGAATCCCTGCCCGGGGCAGCGGGGCTGCCGGGGGCGGTGGGGCTGCCGGCCTGTTCGGCAAGCTTCTGCCGCGCCATGGCGCGGCGGTTCATAACCGCGGCCCGTTCGGCAAGCGCAATCTGTTCCGCCAGGATTTCGGGATCCACGACTTCCGGATCCAGGGAGGCAATGTGCTCCATCTTGGCGATCTGGTTCCTGGCCTGCGCGGCGATGAGTGCGCGCGCCTCCAGGGCCTGTTCCACCGTCATGCCCTCCGGGGCGGTTCCGGGCGCAGTCTTTACCTCGTCCGTCTTCTTCCCCACCACGCCACCTTCACGTGGAGGCGCGGCTTTCGGGGCCGGAGCGGCGGCGGGCGGAACGATGGGATTGGCTGCAGTCAGCGCCTGCTCTTTGAGTTGCTGCAACCGCAGCTGGCGCCGGGTAGGCGGCCCGCCCGCGGCAAGCTGCCCTTCCTTTTCCTCAAGCTCCTTGATGGTGCGCAGCGCGGCGCGGTCGCGGGCCCGGATCTGGGAGGACCGCTGCGTGGCCGTGGGGTCCGGGGCTGCCTGCGGGCGCGCTGCAGGGGCGGCTCCCCCGGCGGGACCGGGACGGGCGGCCGGATCCTGGCCGTCCCGTGAGGGCGCGCTGTCAGCCGGCCGGTTCGCGGCAGGCGGGCGCTGCTCCGTGGCCGGCAGGGCAGCCTGTTGGGCGTCCCTGGCCTTCCGGAGTTCCCGGCGGCTGCGGATTGGGGGCTGTTCCTGACTCATTGAGAACTCATTCAGTACTGGCTGGTTCGCGTGCTTCGGAAGTTGGGTCATCCGCGCCTGCGGGTGCGTCGGAATACAGGCCGTACTTGGCGATGTACTGGACTACCCCGTCCGGGACCAGGTACCAGACCGGGTTATTCGCGGCCACGCGGGCACGGCAGTCCGTCGACGAAATGGCCATGGCGGGCACTTCGAGCAGGCTGACATCGTCACGGCCCATGCCGTCAAGGACATGGCCGGGCCGGGTGACGCCCACGAAGTGCGCCAGCGACCACAGTTCGTCGATGTCCTTCCAGGACAGGATCTGCGCCAGGGCGTCCGCGCCGGTGATGAAGAACAGGTCGGCGTCGGGGCGCTGGGCCCTCAGGTCGCGGAGGGTGTCGATGGTGTAAGTGGGACCCGGGCGGTCAACATCGACACGGCTGACGGTGAAGCGCGGATTGGACGCCGTGGCGATGACGGTCATCAGGTAGCGGTGCTCGGGCTCGCTGACCTGTTTATGGGACTTTTGCCATGGCTGCCCGGTGGGGACGAAGACCACCTCGTCGAGGTCGAACTCCGCCGCGACTTCGCTGGCAGCCACAAGGTGGCCGTGGTGGATGGGATCGAAGGTTCCGCCCATCACGCCCAGCCGCAGCCTCCCCCGGGCCCCATTGCGTTGCAGGTTGTGGGAAATCTTAGTGGCCCTGCCCGCGATCGTGCTTGTTGGGGTGCTGGCGGTGCGGATCCGCGTGCTCCTCCGTGGCGGCGTGCCGGTTGCCGAGGTTGTTGTAGGACCAGGCGATGAGCATCAGCACGACCAGGATGGCGAACATGGATACGCCAAAGACCCACGGCTCGGCCCACAGCGGCGCAAGCTCCTCATGGCCTGATTCACCGGCGGCGGCGACGGACGTGGCAATCTGCTGGAGCAGCATTTTCTCCCTTTGTTCAAGGATTTAGAGGCAGCGGAACTTTCCACTGCCTTCCGGGTTCTGGTCTATGTTACCGCGTTGCTACCCGCGGACCTGGCCTTCGCCCTGGACGATCCACTTCGTGGTGGTGAGCTCGGTCAGGCCCATGGGGCCGCGGGCGTGCAGCTTCTGCGTGGAGATGCCCACCTCGGCACCCAGGCCCAGCTCCCCGCCGTCGGTAAACCGGGTGGAGGCGTTGACGATCACGGCAGCGGAGTCAACCTCAGCGATGAAGCGCTCGGCGTTGGCAAGGCTGTTGGTGAGGATCGCTTCCGTGTGTCCGGTGGACCAGGTCCGGATGTGCTGGACGGCTTCGTCCAGGCTGTCCACCATGGCCACAGCCAGGTCCAGGTCCATATACTCGGTTCCCCAGTCCACGTCCGTCGCCGGCTGGGTTTCGATGGCGGGAGGCAGCGCGGCGCTGATGCGCCCGTCCACGTGGAGCCGGACACCGGCGCTGCGCAGGGCTGCAGCGACGGCGGGCAAGACGGTTGAGCCCGAGTGGACCAACAGTGTCTCCACGGTATTGCAGACACTGGGCCGCTGCGTCTTGGCGTTGAGCAGGATCTCCACGGCCATGTTCTCGTCGGCGGACTCATCAATGAAGATGTGGACGTTCCCCTCTCCCGTTTCGATGACCGGCACGGCGGAGTTGGTGACCACGGTCTGGATCAGGTCCCGGCCGCCGCGGGGAATCAGGACATCCACCCTGCCCCGGGCCTTCATCAGGACGGCGGCGCCTGCACGGCCGTACTGGTCCACCGTCTGGACTGCGTCAGCGGGCAGGCCCACGGATTCCAGGGCCTCGCGCAGAATCCGTACCAGTACCTGGTTGGTGGCTTCTGCTGCGCTGCCGCCGCGGAGGATCACGGCGTTTCCGCTCTTGAGGGCAAGCCCTGCGATGTCAACGGTGACGTTGGGCCGTGCCTCGTAGATGGCTGCCACCACGCCCATGGGAACGTTGACCTGGCGGAGGCGCAGCCCGTTGGGGAGCGTCTGCCCGCGCACCACGTTGCCCACGGGGTCCGGGAGGTTGGCCAGGTTCTCGAGGGCGGCCACGAGCCCGGCTACACGCGTTTCGGTAAGGGTAAGCCGGTCCAGGAGGGCGGCGGAGGTGCCGTTGGACTTGCCCCGCTGCACGTCCATCGCGTTGGCGGCGAGAATGGCCGGGACGTTCTCCTGCAAGGCGGCGCCCACGGCCCGGAGGGCGCGGTCTTTCCAGGCCCGGTTGGCGGTGGCCATCCTGCGGGCGGCGTGGCGGGACCGGTCCGTGATGGCGTGGACAGCCGCCTCCACTTCAGCGGCGGACACGTCCGCACCCGAAACGGGCACCTCAGCCAATGCCGGTTCTGCTGAGGGACCCGGCTGCGCCTGCGGAGCAGTGGTTCCGGAATTTTCAGCAGTATGGATCAGGGCTTCAGTCATGATCCAAGTTTAGGCGAGGCGGCAGCTCAGACCAGCACCAGGTCGTCAACATGAACAACTTCACGGTCATAGCCGCTGCCCAGTGCCTCGCCCAGCTCGTGCGTGGACCGCCCCAGCATCCGCGGCAGTTCCTCCGATGAGTAATTCACCAGCCCGCGCGCAACGACGGTGCCGTCGGCTCCGGCCAGCTCGACGGCGTCGCCCGCTTCAAAGTCGCCGTGCACCGCGGAGATGCCCGCCGGCAGGAGGGACGTGCGGTGGTGCCGCACGGCGCGGACCGCACCGTCGTCCAGAACCAGCCGGCCCTGCACCGAGGCAACGTGTGCCAGCCAAAGGAGGCGGACCGGTTTGCGGGAGCCGTTGACGGAGAACCACGTGCCCACGTCCTCGCCGTTCAAGGCTGCGGCAGCATTGGGCGTGGAGGTCACCAGGGCGTGGATGCCCGATCCTGCCGCCATGCTGGCAGCTTCCACTTTGGTCATCATGCCCCCGGTGCCCACGCCGGCCTTGCCCGCTTTGCCGATGGACACGCCCTCGAGGTCGTGCGCGCCGGTGACCAGCGGGATGCGCTTGGCACCCTGGGCGGGCGGACCGTCGTAGAGGGAGTCGACGTCGGACAGCAGCACGAGCGCATCGGCGCGCACCAGGTGCGCCACCAGGGCTGCGAGCCGGTCGTTGTCGCCAAAGCGGATCTCGTGGGTGGCCACGGTGTCGTTTTCGTTGACCACGGGGACTACTCCGAGGTTCAGCAGCCGGTCCATGGCGCGGAGGGCATTGGTGTGCTGGCTGCGCCGCATCAGGTCTTCTGCCGTCAGCAGGACCTGGCTCACGGTGACGCCGTGTGCACCGAATGCCTGGGTGTACCGGGCCATCAGGAGCCCCTGGCCCACGCTGGCCGCGGCCTGCTGGGTAGCCAGGTCACGGGGACGCTTGGCCAGCCCGAGGGGAGCCAGCCCCGCAGCGATCGCACCGGAGGACACCAGGATGATTTCGGCGCCTGCGTTGCGCTTGGCTGCCAGCGCGTCAGCCAGGGCAGTCAGCGATTCCTCCGAGATGCCGCCCTTGATGCTGGTCAGGGAAGAGGAGCCCACCTTGACCACGATCCGGCGGGCGCCGGCCAGCGCGCTTCTGTCCGCGGCACGGCCGGCCGGTACGGCAGTCATGCCCCTAGAGGTCATCGTCCGCTTCCAGTCCGCTTTCCTTGACGGGTTGGGCGGCACGGCGGCCACTGACGGACTCGGTCCAGATGCCGGCCTTGCGCTCCGCCTCAAGCTCGGCGCGGGCGGCAGCCTTGGCATCGCGGCGCTCCTGCTGCTCTTCGCGCTTCTGGCTGCGGGTGGGGCGGTCGCCGATATCGGCGAACCGGACGTCGGTGCCGCGCGGCGAGGCCAGCAGCTCAGCCCCCGCCATCATGGTGGGTTCCCAGTCGAAGACGACGCCGTCATCGTCACCGATAACCACCGTGTCACCCGGCTTGGCGCCCTGCTTGAACAGTTCGGTTTCCACGCCGAGCCGGGCGAGCCGGTCCGCCAGGTAGCCGATGGCCTCTTCGTTGGTGAAGTCGGTCTGCTTGACCCAGCGCTCGGGCTTTTCGCCCAGGACGCGGAACAGCGGCTCCAGGTTCTTTTCCTCGCGCCGGATCTTGAACCCGGCTTCATTGACGGCGCGCGGGCGCAGCACGGCAGGCTGCACCTTGGGCGGGGCAGCCGCTATGGCGTCACGGGCGGCCTTGACGATTTCCGCCATGGCGAAGCCGAGCTGGCGCAGGCCCTCGTGGCTGGTGGCGGACACTTCGAAGACGCGGTAGCCGCGCGACTCGAGCTCAGGGCGCACGAATTCCGCCATGTCCTTGCCGTCGGGCAGGTCCACCTTGTTCAGCGCGACCAGCCGCGGGCGGTGGTTCAGGGGAACCACTTCGCCGTCCTGGCCCGCATAGCTCATGTCGACGGCGTACTTCTCCAGCTCACCTTCGATGATGGCGAGGTCCGTGAGCGGGTCACGGTCAGACTCCAGGGTGCCGCAGTCAAGGACGTGGACCAGGGCGGCGCAGCGCTCAACGTGACGCAGGAACTTGTGGCCCAGGCCACGTCCTTCGCTGGCGCCTTCGATAAGGCCGGGAACATCGGCAATGGTGAACCGCACATCGCCGGCCTGCACCACGCCCAGGTTGGGAACCAGGGTGGTGAACGGGTAGTCGGCGATCTTGGGCCGGGCAGCGGACATGGCCGCGATGAGGCTGGACTTGCCGGCAGACGGGAAGCCCACCAGCGCGATATCGGCAATGGACTTCAGTTCAAGGACAACGTCCCGGGAGTCGCCCTCGATGCCCAGCAACGCGAAACCGGGTGCGCGGCGCTTCTGTGAGGACAGGGCCGCGTTGCCAAGTCCGCCCAGGCCGCCGGCGGCTGCCACGAATTCGGTACCTTCACCAACGAGGTCTGCCAGGACTTCGCCGTCCTTGGTCTTGACCACGGTGCCGTCCGGCACGGGCAGGACCAGCGTCTCGCCGTTCTTGCCGCCGCGCCAGTCGCCCATGCCGGGACCGCCGTTGCTGGCGTGCCGGTGCGGTGCGTGGTGGTAATCGAGGAGGGTGGTGGTCTGGTGGTCCACGCGAAGGATCACGTCACCGCCATTGCCGCCGTTGCCGCCGTCGGGGCCGCCGAGCGGCTTGAACTTCTCGCGGTGGACGGAGACGCAACCATGGCCGCCGGTTCCGCCGGATACATGCAGTACTACCCGGTCTACAAAGCTGGCCACGTGGATCTCCTCAGGTGCTGTTTATATGGCGCCCGGGGACGCCACAACGATTGTAATGCTGTTAAAAGAACAGTGGAGCGGACCCTCAGGCCCGCTCCACCGCTTCAGAACTGGTTGTTACTCTGCAGCTGCAGCAGCAACGATGTTGACCACGCGACGACCGCGGCGGGTGCCGAATTCAACGGCGCCCGGGGTCAGTGCGAACAGGGTGTCATCCCCGCCACGGCCAACGCCGGCGCCCGGGTGGAAGTGGGTGCCACGCTGGCGGACGATGATCTCGCCTGCGGAAACAACCTGGCCGCCGAAGCGCTTGACGCCGAGGTACTGAGCGTTGGAATCGCGACCGTTGCGAGTGGAGCTCGCGCCCTTTTTATGTGCCATCTGAAATGCCTGCCTCTAAATTCTGGGGAATCTGTTGAAATACCTGAACAGTAACCGGTGGTTACTTGATGCCGGTGATCTTGACCTTGGTCAGTTCCTGGCGGTGACCCTGGCGCTTCTTGTAGCCGGTCTTGTTCTTGAACTTCTGGATGACAATCTTAGGACCACGCAGGTCCTGGAGGATTTCAGCCGTAACAGTTACCTTGGCCAGGTCAGCGGCGGCGGAGGTGACCTTGTCACCATCAACCAGGAGCAGTGCGGGCAGCTCGATGGTGCTGCCGGCTCCACCGGCGACGCGGTTCAGGGTAACGAAGTCTCCAACGGAAACCTTCTCTTGGCGGCCGCCTGCGCGGACAATCGCGTACACCACTTGGGAACTCACTTCTCTCGACGTTTATTACAAAATTTGCGTGCGGAACCGACTCGGAAAAGCCAGGATTCTCGCTGTGCCTCAACGCCGTGGGGTCATAACCCAAGTGTTGGCGTAAGCACCGAAGATCCAGAATACGCTAAATCCATCTACGGCCGCAAATGAGGCTGGTTCCGGCGGCCCGGCTGTGGTAGTAACCACACCCCGACAAGCTGCACCGCAACCATGCCCCTCCATAATAGCGGCGGTGCTGCCCGAAGGGGTCAGGAATGCAGCCTCGGCGCGTCGAAGAATTCCACTTCCAGGCGGCAGGACTGCTTGAACGCGGTCACCATCGCCGCCCGTTCGTGGTCGGAGGCCTTCCGCCCCGCCGCGTCCACAATGGCGATGGCCCGCCGGGTGGCTTCGGCGAAGCCCTCGTCGGCGTAGGTCCGGAGCCAGGCCGCGTAGGCGTGGCCGTCGGGCTCTCCCGAGGCAAGGAACTGGGCGTGCAGCTTTTCCCCGACCTCGGCGTAGAGCCAGAAACAGGGCAGGACTGCGGCGGCCAGGACGGCGTAACTGCCCGACGCCGACGCTGCGGTGAGGTGGTCAACATACGCCTTGGTGACGGGGCCAAGTCCGCCCTGGGCAGGGCGGGTGCTGAGCCATGAGCGGTGCAGCTCCGACTCCACTTCCAGGCACTGCTGCGAGGATCCCGCCCAGAACAGCTGCTCCGCTTCGGACGGGGCCAGGGCACTCGCCCGGGCGAGGACCCGGGAGTAGCCGTTCAGGTACAGGGCGTCCTGCGCCAGGTAGTAGGCAAAGTCCTTCTCGGCAAGGTCTCCGGAGGCCAGGCCGCGGATGAAGTCCAGGGCGTAGATGTCCGTCAGGTCCTGCTGCGCTTCCGTCCACAGCCGGGCAGCGAAGGCGCCTTCCGCGAGGGCCGGCCGCACATGGTGGAAATGGTGCACGGGGCCGTTTCCCCGGCCCACCTCGAGCTGCTCCGAGTTCTCAAGGGCGCCGGCCAGCCATGGCTTGACCGTCAGGAGCGATGCCTCCCAGTCGCCAAGGCGTGCCTGGACGGTGGCCATCGCGGAGGACAGGGAGCAGCCGGTGCCGTGGCTGTTGCGGGTGGAAATTCGTTTGCCGTGCACTTCCACCACTTCCTGCGACATGAGGCCGGCCGTGTTGACCAGCGCGTCCGGGCAGTCTGCACCTGCGAGGTGGCCACCCTTGACCAGCACGGTGGCCCCGGTGGCATCGGCAAGGCGCCTCCCCTGGTCCAGCGCCGCCGTCCAGGTCCCGGCAGGCTCCCCGCCCACCAGCATGGCAAGCTCCGGGAGGTTGGGAGTGATGAGGTGCGCCAGCGGCAGCAGTTCGCGGAGGGCAGCCTCAGCGGATTCCTTCAGCAGCCGGTCACCACTGGTGGCCACCATCACCGGGTCGAGGACCACGACGGCGGGGCGGACCTTCTCCAGCCATTGCCGGACAGTGCGGATGACGCTCTCGTCGCCCAGCATGCCGATCTTGACCGCGTCGATGGAAATATCGTCGCTGACCGCGTCCAGTTGTTCGGCCAGGAAAGCGGCCGGAGGAACGTGGACAGCCTGCACGCCACGGGTATTCTGTGCCGTCAGGGCGGTGATGGCAGCCATGCCATATCCGCCGTGGGCAGCAATGCTTTTGAGGTCGGCCTGGATGCCGGCGCCACCGGACGGGTCGGAGCCCGCGATCGAGAGGACCCGCGGGACGTCCCGGCCCAGGGGCAGCGCGGTCGGAACGCCGGAGGCAGCAGGCAGGGGCACGGAAAGGGTCGAAGACAAGAGACATCCCTTCGCCGGTACTAGCCGGACAGGTTCAACGGGTCTGGATCTCAGCCGGCCTTCTGCGCGGCACCCCGTGTCGGTTTCCACCCTAGCCCGTAGGCCGCATCAGGAAAAAGGATGACAGCGCCCGGTTCAAGGGAAAAACAACCTCCCGGCAGCAGAAATCCCCGCCACACGGACGATTCCCCCGGTACTTCCCGGGGGAATCGTCCGCAGGACGGGGATTCCTTACTGCGCGGCCGGCCGTTTGACCGGAAACTCCTGTACCTAGAGCTCCGAGGCAGGCACACCCACGCCGAGGATGATCGGCTCCTCAGGCGCCTTGCCCGGTTCCGCCGGCGCCAGCTGGGGCTTCACGGGTTCAGGAGCCTTGGCTGCGTGCGAATGGCCCGCGCCTGCCGCCTGGACGTTTTCGTGCTGCTGGACGGCGGTCTCGTTGGCGGCACCCTGCGCACGGCTGGCGGCACGGTGGCGCCGCGGCCTGCGTTGCCGCGACTGCTCCAGCGTGTGGTCGGAGTAGTCCTTCCCGGCTGCAGCTTCCGTTGCGGCGGAGCGCGCTTCCGCTCCCCCGTCGTCGTGCTGCCGTTCCGGCGCCACAGTTTCCGGCACCTTCACGGCTTCGGCGGTCTTGGCAGGCGCGTTCTCCACAGGGGACGCCGGCTGGCCGAGGTGGGCGAACGCTTCCGCGAGCCGGTCCAGGGTAAGGGCAGGCTGGGGATGCTGTTCCTCAGCGTGCTCCACGAACGGAAGCGGGACTTCCTCGCCGCCGAACGTCAGGACAGCTGCAGGACGTACCGGGGCGTCGGCGTCGTGCTTCTCCTCGACGGGCGCCGGCGCAGGCTCCACAGAAGGCACCTGCCGGGCTGCCGCCACCTCGTCGTCATGCAGGTGGGCCGCGTGGGCCGCAGCGGCAATGTTCGCCAGGGCAAGCCTGGTTGCCTCCGCCTTGGCGTGCCGCTCGGCGTCCGACGGGTCCGGCTGGACCGTGTGCACATGGACGGCAGGTGCCGGGGCCGCTTCGGGCTGCTGCCCGCCGCGTCCGCGCCGCCGCTTGCGTTCGGGACGCACGCCGGGCTGGGCATTGTCGCTCCGCTGCCCTTCCGGACGGGCTTCCGTGCGGGTCTCGGGCCGGTTGTCGGTGCGCTGGACGTGGTGCTCGGCCGCAACGATGTTGGCGCGGCGGTGCTCCACGGGGTCGTCGTGGGTCACAACACCACGGCCGGCGCAGGCCTCGCACTGCTCGCCAAATACTTCCAGCAGTCCGGTACCCATGCGCTTGCGGGTCATCTGGACCAGGCCGAGTGAGGTGACCTCGGCCACCTGGTGCTTGGTCCGGTCACGGCCCAGGCACTCCACCAGGCGGCGCAGGACCAGGTCGCGGTTGGATTCGAGCACCATGTCGATGAAGTCGATGACGATGATGCCGCCGATGTCGCGGAGCCTCAGCTGGCGCACCACTTCCTCGGCTGCCTCGAGGTTGTTCTTGGTGACGGTTTCCTCAAGGTTGCCGCCGCTGCCGGTGAACTTGCCCGTGTTGACGTCCACCACGGTCATCGCCTCGGTACGGTCGATCACCAGGGAGCCGCCGGAGGGCAGGAAGACCTTCCGTTCAAGTGCCTTGTGGATCTGCTCATCGATGCGCCAGGCGGCGAAGATGTCCTGGTCCTTGGTCCACTTCTCAAGGCGGCCCACAAGGTCCGGCGCCACATAGGTGACGTAGGCCTCGATGGTGTCCCAGGCTTCCTCACCGGAAACGATGAGCTTGGAGAAGTCCTCGTTGAAGACGTCGCGGACCACCTTGATGGTGAGATCGGGTTCGCCGTAGAGCAGCTCGGGAGCCAGGATCTTGGTGGACGCGGACTGGCTTTCGATGCCCTCCCACTGGGCGCGCAGCCTGTTGATGTCGTGCGTCAGCTCTTCCTCGGAAGCGCCCTCGGCCGCGGTGCGGACAATGACGCCGGCGTGTTCGGGCAGGCGGTCCTTGAGGATGCGCTTGAGCCGGTTGCGTTCGACGTCGGGCAGCTTGCGGGAGATGCCGGTCATGGAACCGCCGGGTACGTACACCAGGTAACGGCCGGGCAGGGAGATCTGGCTGGTGAGGCGGGCGCCCTTGTGTCCCACCGGGTCCTTGGTCACCTGGACCAGGACGGTATCACCGGATTTCAGCGCGTTTTCGATGCGGCGCTGCTTGCCCTCAAGGTTCACGGCTTCCCAGTTGACCTCACCTGCGTACAGGACGGCGTTGCGGCCGCGCCCGATGTCCACGAATGCGGCCTCCATGGACGGCAGCACATTCTGGACCTTGCCCAGGTACACGTTGCCGATCAGCGAGTCCTGCTGGGTCTTGGACACGAAGTGTTCGGCCAGGACACCGTCTTCGAGGACGGCGATCTGGATTCTGTCGTCGCGCTGGCGGACGATCATCTGCCGGTCCACGGACTCCCGGCGCGCCAGGAACTCGGCCTCGGTGATGACCGTGCGGCGCCGGCCGGTGTCGCGGGATTCGCGGCGGCGCTGCTTCTTGGCCTCCAGGCGGGTGGAGCCCTTCACGCTGGTCACGCGGTTGCTCACGGGTGCTTCACTGACGGCACGCGGGGCACGGACCCTGGTCACCGTGTTGGGCGGGTCGTCATCCCCGCCGCCCGTGAGCTCAAGGTCCTGGTCCCCGCGGCGGCGGCGCCGCCGGCGGCGGGAGGTTACACCGTCCTCGAGCTGGCCGGCGGTATCCTCGTCAGCCCCGTCCTCGGCGTCAGCCTCATCGCTGCCGTCCTCGTTGTCCTCTTCCGTCCTGTCGTCGATGCGGCTGCGGCCCCTGCGGCCACGGCTGCGGCGCCGGCGGCGGCTGGAGGAATCGTCGGTGTCTTCGGTTTCTTCCTCGTCAGGCTCCTCCGCGGCGGGAGCGGCGGGACGGACCACGGTGCTGAGGTCCGGTGCCTGGAAGAGCACCGACGTCGGGGACGCCGGTTCCAGGAAGAGGGAGCCAAACGGGCTGGCGGCGGCCCCGCCGTCCTTCGTTCCAGCGGCGTCGGGCGCCTGCTCCTGCCGGGCGGCCTCCGGTGCGGCGGCAGCGGCGGGTGCGGCGGCGGGCTCCTGGGCTTCCGGTTTCTGGGCAGCGGGTTCCTTGGCTTCGGGCTCCTGCGCCTGCTCCACATTCTGCGCTGCGGCCTGGTCCGCGGCTTCGGGCACCACGGCTTCGGGCCCGGCCGCTTCCGGCGCCACTTCGGTGGCGGCTGCCGAGTCCGTTTCCGGTGCGGAAACCGGCGAGGCAGCCTTACGGGTAGCTACCCGACGGCGGCGGACCGGCTTGGTTTCGGCATCTGCCATTGTGTCCGGAGCAGGAACGGCAGCGGCGCTTTCGTCAGCTGCATCCGATGCGGTGGCGGGGGCGCCAATGGGAGCCGCGTCAGCAGGCTCCGCTCCGGCGGCAAAGGCGGGCAGCGGTTCTGCGGCGTCCGCCTTCTTCCGGGACCGGGTGCGCCGGGCGGGAGACTTGGGCGCTGCGGTGGCCTCTTCAGTGCCGGATTCTTCAGCGGCGGGTGCTTCGGCAACTTCCGGTGCCGTGCTCACGGCATCCACCGGGGCGTCCCCGGCCCTGGGAGCCGTCTTGCGACGGGTCCGCGGAGCCCGCTTGGGTGCAGCAGCCCCGGCAGCCGCTGCTTCGTCGTTAACGGCCAGTTCCTGATCATTGTCCATATGTGGCAACACTCCTGCCCCTGACGTACCGCCACATCCGGCACCCATTGGGGCACATATTGTCAACACCCGCAGGCATTGACAGAAGTCAAGTGGATACTCCCAGGTTCGCACCGTCGTTGGGGTGCGGCAGCCCGTGGGAGCCGGTGGATGTTCTGAAAACCCGTTGTTCTGCGTGCCACAACCAGGTGCCGCCCAATGGAGTCGCGGGTGTGCCGGAAGAATCCGAAGCCTGCCCTGATCATCATTGGCGGTCTTGGGAACAAACCACCGGACCGGAGTCCGAATGTGGATCGGCTTCCAGCCACGTTCATTCTCTCATACCCGGGCTGGATCGCCGCGGAAGCGGGCGTTGTTGTTCCCGTTGCTGTGGGGTGGGTCCAGCCACCGGCGTTACAATCAGGCACAGGAGCACCGGACGAAAAGGACGCAACACCCATGCCCAGCATCTCCCCCGTCAGCGCCCATCAAGAGGAACGCGCCGCCGATCCGCGGACCAGCGCCGCCGGCAGCATTCCGCGCATGGCCCGGAACCGGCCCTTCGGCTGGCTGCTGGTCATCACCGGAATCGTCGGCTGGCTTGCCTCCGGAACCCTGGTCCTGGAAAAACTCGAAGTGCTCAAGGACCCCAATCACACCACCGTGTGCGATGTGAATCCCTGGATCTCCTGCGGCCAGGTCATGCAGACCTGGCAAAGTTCGCTGTTCGGTTTCCCCAACATGTTCATCGGAATCGTGGCCTTCGCCATCACCATCACGGTGGGTATGGCCCTGTTGTCCGGGGCGACGTTCGCGCGCTGGTACTGGCTGGGACTGCAGGTGGGCGTCACGCTCGGCTTCGCGTTCGTCGTGTGGCTGTGGTCCCAGGCCTTGTACGCCATCCACATCCTCTGCCCGTTCTGCATGATCGTCTGGGCGGCCATGATTCCGCTTTTCGTGTGGACCACCATCCGGAACATCACCGCCGGCGTCATTCCCATGCCTGCAGGTGCAGCCCGCGTCCTGGGTGACTCCGGCTGGATCATCACCGCGCTGCTGTACGTGGCTGTCATCGCCACCATCTTCTTCGCGTTCATCCAGGTCTTCGCAGGAACCTCGGGGTTCTAGAACGCACTCGCCCAAAATCCCGGCGCTCCCCTGCGGCATATGACAGATAAGGCCAATGTTCACGAAGAACATTGGCCTTATCTGTCATTTCACTTGGCTTACTGGAACCAGATCTTGATCTCGCGGTCCGCGGAATCCGTGGAGTCGGAGCCGTGCACCAGGTTCTGCTGCACCTTCAGGCCCCAGTCCCGGCCAAAGTCACCGCGGATGGTGCCCGGGGCCGCCGTCGTGGGATCCGTGGTGCCCGCCAGGGAGCGGAAGCCTTCGATGACGCGGTGGCCTTCGAAGATTGCGGCTACCACGGGACCGCTGAGCATGAATTCCACCAGGGGCTCGTAGAACGGCTTGCCCACGTGCTCCTCGTAGTGCTGCTCCAGCAGCTCGCGGGTGGCGTCGACCTTCTTCAGCTCAACAAGGCTGTAGCCCTTGGCTTCGATCCGGGCAAGGATGGCGCCGGTCAGGTTACGGGCGACGCCGTCGGGCTTGATCAGGACGAGGGTGCGCTCAGTAGTCACAACTGCTCCAATGCGTTGGTGGGGTTTCGGGATAAGTCTACGGGGATGGGCTTACGGGGATTGCGGCTGGGCGGGACCGGCAGCCTGGTCCGGGTGGGCGGCTTCCCATTCCGCCTGTTCGCGTTCGCGCTGCACCGCTTCCCGGTCCAGCCGGATGCCGGTGCGGATGCCGTACCACCAGGCCAGGGCGAAGAGCGCCCCCACCAGGAACATGGCGGGCTCAAAGATGCCGGTAAGGATCAGGACGAGCTGGAGGATCCAGCCCAGGCCGATGCCCCAGGGTTTGTTCAGGACCGCGCAGGCGAAGATCATGACCACGCTGAGACCGATGCCCACACCGAGGATCAGGGCCGGCGGGAACTCCCCGCGGCGCAGGCCGAACACCACCAGGGTGGCGAAGAACATGACGAACGCTTCCAGGAGCAGCACCGTGGAGGCAAACATCACCTTGGTGGAGCGGCGCTTCTTCGGCATGCCGGGACGCCATTCCCGCTGCGCTTTTGTCAGTCTGGCCATGCTCACGCCTCCGTTTTTCCGAGCAGGATCCGTGCCTCGGCCACCAGGGTGATCGATCCGGTGACCAGGACGGCCCCGGAGAGGTCATCATTGGCTTCGGCCCGCTCCACGGCCCATTCCAGGGCGTCATCCAGTTTCTCGGCGATGTGGACGTTGTCCTCGCCGAAGCCCAGGTCGATGGCAAGCTCTGCCAGCTCCGCTGCGGGTACGGCGCGCGGTGAGTTGGACTGGGTGAAGCAGTATTCCACGGCCACGTCCCCCAGGGATTCCCTCAGCTCCCGCAGGATTTCTTCGGCGTCCTTTTCCTTGAGCACGCCCACCACGGGCACCAGGCGCGTGAAGGTAAACGCTTCCTGCAGTGCTGCAGCGGAGGCCTTGATGCCGTCGGGGTTGTGCGCGGCGTCCACAATGATGGTGGGTGCCGTGCGTACCACTTCGAGGCGGCCCGGTGACGTCACTGCGGCGAAGCCTTCCTGCAGGACCTCGAAGTCGAGCTCCTTTTCGCCGCCGAAGAACGCTTCGAGGGCGGCCACGGCTACGGCGGCATTCTGCGCCTGGTGGGCGCCGTACAGCGGTACCAGCAGGTCCGGGTAACGTCCGGCAATGCCCTGGATGGTGACCATCTGGCCGCCAACAGCCACTGTCCGCGACTCGACGCCGAACTCCACGCCTTCGAAGCGGAACGGCACGCCCACTTCCTTGGCCTTTTCCAGCAGCACCTGGGCCGCATCGAGGGGCTGCGCTGCGCTGATGAGGTAGCCGCCGGGCTTGATGATGCCGGCCTTTTCGTAGGCGATGTCCTCGGTGGTGTCGCCCAGCAGGTCCGTGTGGTCCAACGAAATCGGCGTCACCACCGACACCTGGCCGTCACCGACGTTGGTGGCGTCCGTGATGCCGCCAAGGCCCACCTCGATGATGGCCACGTTGACGGGCTGGTCGGCGAAGATGGCGAAGCCCAGGATGGTGAGGCACTCGAAGTAGGTCAGCCGCGGCTGCCCTTCGGCTTCCAGCTCGGAGTCCACGATCTGCAGGTAGGGCCGGATTTCGTCCCAGATCCTGACGAACGTCTCATCGGAGACGGGGTGGCCGTCGATGCTGATCCGTTCGGTGACCTTGGACAGGTGCGGGCTTGTGTAGCGTCCCGTGCTCAGGCCATGGGCGCGGAGCACGGATTCGATCATCCGGGACGTGGAGGTCTTGCCGTTGGTTCCGGTGACATGGATGATCGGAAAGGCCTTGTTGGGTTCACCGAGCACGTCCATGGCGCGGAACAGCGGCGCCAGGCGGGGCTCCATCTTGTTTTCCGGCGCCCGGCCCAGCAGTTCGGCGTACACGCTCTCCACGGAAAATTCGTCGGTCATGTCCTAGGCCTCCACTTTTTCAACGGCGACGGCGGGTTCAGCCGTGCTGCCTGCCTGGGCGTCCAGGGCAACAGTCAACGTCTCGCCCTTGACGAGTTCGGCGTTGGCCAGCAGGGCATCCACCATGTTCTGCGGTGCGGTGACGGTGGTCCGGATCCGGTCGCTCACGTTGAGGCCGGCGTCCTTGCGCGCCTGCTGGATGGCGCGGACCATGTCGCGCGCCAACCCTTCGGCTTCAAGCTCCGGCGTGACTTCGGTGTTCAGGACCACGAACCCGCCTCCGGGCAGCACGGCGACAGCGGCGGAACCGCCCTCGGACTCTGCCACCACGGTCTCCAGCATGTACTCCTGGGGCTCGAGCTGCAGCCCGCCCGCTGTGACCACGCCGTCGTCGTCCACCGACCAGTCGCCGGACTTGGAGCCCTTGATGGCCAGCTGGACATTCTTGCCAAGGCGCGGACCGGCGGCCCGGGCGTTCACCACCAGCTTCTGCTGGATGCCGAACTCCTCGGGGGAAGCGGTGGCGGCGTCCAGGAGGCGGACGGAACGGAGGTTGAGTTCATCGGCGACGACGGCGGCAAAGCCTTCCAGCGCATCAGCCCCAGGTGCCACCACGGTGAGTTCCTGCAAGGGCAGGCGGACACGCAGGTTGGCTGCCTTGCGGAGCGAGGAGCCGGTTGAGCAGATCTGCTGGACCCGGTCCATGGCTTCAACCAGGGCCGGGTTGGCGGGGAAGAGGTCCGCGTCGGGCCAGTCGGCAAGGTGCACGGACCGGCCGCCGGTCAGGCCGCGCCAGATCTCTTCCGAGACCAGCGGAAGCAGCGGCGCAGCAGCACGGGTGACGGTCTCCAGTGCGGTGAACAGGGCGTCGAAGGCGTCCTGGTCCTCGTCGAAGAACCGCTGCCGGCTGCGGCGGACGTACCAGTTGGTGAGCATGTCCAGGTAGCTGCGCAGCGAGTCGCAGGCGCCGGAGATGTCGTAGGTGTCCAGCTGCGCGGTCATGTTCCGGACCAGGTCGCCGGTGTTGGCCAGCAGGTACTGGTCCAGGGTGTCCGCGTAACCGTCGTAGCGCAGCTTCGCGTCGTAACCCTGGCCTGCAGCAGCCGCGTTTGTGTAGAGCGTGAAGAAGCTGTACACGTTCCACAGCGGCAGGATCACCTGGCGGACGCCGTCGCGGATGCCCTGCTCGGTGACGATCAGGTTGCCGCCGCGCAGGATGGGACTGGACATGAGGAACCAGCGCATGGCGTCGGAGCCGTCGCGGTCCAGGACCTCGGACACGTCGGGGTAGTTGCGCAGGCTCTTGGACATCTTCTGGCCGTCGGAGCCCAGCACGATGCCGTGGCTGATGACGTTCCTGAACGCGGGCCGGTCGAAGAGCGCCGTGGAGAGGATGTGCAGCATGTAGAACCAGCCACGGGTCTGGCCGATGTACTCCACGATGAAGTCGGCCGGGTTGTGGGTGTTGAACCAGGCTTCGTTCTCGAACGGGTAGTGCACCTGGCCGTACGGCATGGAGCCGGAGTCGAACCAGACGTCCAGTACGTCTTCCACGCGGCGCATCACGGACTGGCCCTCTTCGGGGGTGCGGGGGTCGTCCGGGTTCGGCCGGGTGAGCTCGTCGATGAAGGGGCGGTGGAGGTCCACCTCGCCGTCTTTGTTCAGCGGCAGCCGGCCAAAGTCCGCTTCGATCTCCGCGAGCGAGCCGTAGACGTCGGTGCGCGGGTATTCCGGGTCCGTTGACTGCCATACGGGGATGGGGCTGCCCCAGAAGCGGTTGCGGCTGATGGACCAGTCGCGGGCGTTTTCCAGCCACTTGCCGAACTGGCCGTCCTTGACGTTGCCGGGGATCCAGTTGATCTCCTGGTTCAGTTCGGACATGCGGTCCTTGAACTTGGTGACCTCCACGTACCAGGAGGACACCGCGCGGTAGATCAGCGGGTTACGGCAGCGCCAGCAGTGCGGGTAGCTGTGCTCGTAGCTGGCCTGGCGCACCAGCCGGCCCTGGGCCCTGAGCACCTGGGTGATGGGCTTGTTGGCCTCGAAGACCTGCAGTCCCACAATGTCGTGGAGGTCGCCGTGCTTGAACAGCGGCAGGAACTTGGCACCCTCGTCCACGGACAGCACCACGGGGATGCCTGCCTCTTCGCAGACCTTCTGGTCGTCTTCACCGTAGGCCGGGGCCTGGTGCACGATGCCGGTTCCGTCCGTGGTGGTGACGTAGTCGGCCACCACGAAGCGCCAGGCGTTCTCCATGCCGTACTTCTCGTTGTCCGCGAAGTCGTCCCAGAGCCGCTGGTACTCGAGGCCTTCGAGTTCAGCACCGGTGTAGGTGGCCACCACGCCGGCTTCCGCAGCTTCGAAGCTGTCGTAGCCCAGGTCCTTGGCGTAGCTGCCCAGCAGGTCGGCTGCAAGCAGGAAGCTGCCGCCGACCGGCGCATCGGCCGAAGCGGCTTTGATGCCGTTGGGTCCGGCGGGCAGCACGGCGTAGGTGATGGAAGGCCCGACGGCGAGCGCGGCGTTCGTGGGCAGCGTCCAGGGCGTGGTGGTCCAGGCCAAGGCCTGGACGCCGGCCAGCTTCTGCGACAGCTCCGACTCCCCCGCGAGGATGGGGAACGTGACGGTGACGGTCTGGTCCTGGCGGTTCTTGTAGACGTCGTCGTCCATGCGCAGCTCATGGTTGGACAGCGGCGTTTCGTCCTTCCAGCAGTACGGGAGGACCCGGTAGCCGTTGTACGTCAGGCCCTTGTCGTGCAGCTGCTTGAACGCCCAGAGGACCGACTCCATGTACTCGACGTTGAGGGTCTTGTAGTCGTTGTCGAAGTCCACCCACCGGGCCTGCCGGGTGACGTAGCTGCGCCATTCGTCGGCGTACTTCATCACGGAGGCGCGGCAGGCGTCGTTGAACTTGTCGATGCCCATGGCTTCGATCTGGGTCTTGTCCGTCATACCCAGCTGCTTCATGGCTTCAAGTTCGGCGGGGAGGCCGTGGGTGTCCCAGCCGAAGCGGCGCTCAACGCGCTTGCCTCGCTGGGTCTGGTAACGGCCCACCAGGTCCTTGGCATAGCCGGTGAGGAGGTGGCCGTAGTGCGGCAGGCCGTTGGCGAAGGGCGGGCCGTCGTAGAACACGAATTCGTTGCTGCCGGGCTCACCGCCGGGGACGTCGGCGCTGCGCTGGTCGATGCTGGCCTGGAAGGTGCCGTCCTGGTCCCAGTACTTCAGGATGCGCTCTTCGATCTCCGGGAACTTCACGGAGGCGGAAACGCCGGCACTGCCGTTGGACGAGGTGCTGGAGGCTGAGGCCTTGGGGTAAAACGTCATGTTCGACATCCTGGGTTGAGCATGGTGAACCCCGGCAGGGCCGGAGGTTCCGTTCAGGATGCGAGGACGGCTGCCGCGCCGTCCCTAAAAGACTGCACGCCCACCGCGGTACCACCTCACTTACCGGCGCCGCGTGTCTTCCGTGAGGAACACCCGCTGCCCCGGCCTCTCATTACTGCTGTGACGGGCTTACCCGTCCGGTTCTACTGGCACAGCCACCCTGCACGGGCACACTGCGCGTTCTTCCGGAAGCTCACCGGTGATTGCCGGGTCATAGCCATAAAGAGTCTACTATCGCCGCAGCGTCCTGTGCCATTCAGCGCGTCCTGTGCCATTCAGCGCAGCCCATGCCAATCAGAGCATCCAGGGGCGTTGGGGCTGACGTCGACACCGCGTATTCCCTAGACTCGGGTCATGACAGCTTCCGGGCGCCCTGCCGGGCGGAGGCGCGCAGCCGCCGCATGCCGGTGGCTGTTCATTCCCCTTGCGCTTCCCGTCGCAGCGGTGTCCATGATGCGGGCTGTCCCCGTCGAGTGGCCCGTCCTGGGGGTCCAGCTGGTGGCGTTCACGCCCTGGCTCACAGTGCCTGCCGCCGCCGCGCTGGTCCTGGCCTTCCTTGGCCGCAGCCGGTGGCAGCAGGTCCTGGCGGGATCCCTGGTGGCGTGCCAGGCGTTCTGGCTCTTCCCGGTGGACGTCCGCGGGCCTTCCGCCGAGGCCGCCGGCAGGCCGGTTTCCCTCGTGGTGATGAGCATCAACGCGGAGCTGGGGAATGCGGCCGCTGCCGGAATCGTGGACCTGGTCCGTGAACAGCACGTGGACCTGCTGGCGGTGGAGGAGTACACGCCCCAGCTGTCACGGCGGCTCACTGCGGCGGGCCTGGACGGACTGCTCCCGCACCGGGTTGCCCATCCCAGGGACGGCGCCGGCGGTACGGCCATCTTTTCCTCGCTAAGCCTGAAGGACGGCGGGGTGCTTCCGGACACCCAGTTCACCATGCCGGTGGCCCGCCTTGACCTGGCCGACGGCAGTGGGGCCGCCCTTCGGGTGGTGGCTGTGCACACCCTGGCGCCCGTGGGTGACGCCGTTGGCCAGTGGCGCAAGGACCTGTCCACGGTGGCCAGGGCGGACAACGGATCCGGTCCCCTGCTGCTGGCCGGGGACTTCAACGCAACCTACGACCACCGGGAATTCCGGGCGCTGCTGGCGGGCCAAGGAGGCGGCCGGACGCTGGTGGACGTGGCCGCCTCCGTGGGTGGCAGGCTGGTGCCCACTTGGCCGATGCGTGGCTACCGCCTGCCCGGGATCACGCTGGACCATCTGGTGACCAGCCGCGACATCACCGCCTCCGGCTATTCAGCCCACCGGATCGAGGGAACGGATCATGCCGCAGTGGTGGCCACCCTGCGCATCCATGTGCCTTAGCCCTTCCGGATGAGTTTGTGCGTGGCCGCCTGGGCCACCGGCCGGATGACGATCTGGTCAAGGTTGACGTGGTGTGGGGCGCTGACGGCGTAGCGGACCACGTCGGCCACATCCTCTGCGGTGAGCGGCTTCTCCACGCCCTGGTAGACCTTTTCTGCGGACTGCGCATCCCCGAGGCGGTTGAGGGCGAACTCCTCGGTCTGCACCAGGCCCGGCGCCACCTCGATGACCCGCACGTTGTGCTCAGCCTCTTCGAGCCGGAGGGCGTTGGTCATGGCGTGCTGCCCGAACTTGGCAGCGTTGTAGCCGCCCCCGCCCTCGTAGGCGTCCAGCCCTGCGGTGGAGGTGAGGTTCAGGACCGTGCCTTCGCCGGTGGCCCGCAGCATCGGAAGGAACGCGCGGGTGAGCTTGAGGGTTCCAAGGACGTTGACGCGGTACATCCACTCCCAGTCGGCGATGTTGGCATCGCCTACCTTGTCCGCACCCCGGGCACCACCGGCGATGTTGATCAGCGTGTCGATGCCGCCTGCGTCGGTGACCTGGGCGAGGAGCCGGGACACGTCGTCGTCCTCTGCGATGTCTGCGGGAATCGCGACGGCGCCTGTCCCGCCTTCCAGCGCCGCGAGCCTGTCAGCCCGGCGGGCCACGGCAAAGACCGTCCACCCGTCGGCGCGCAGCGCACGCACTGTTGCTTCTCCGATTCCGCTGCTCGCGCCGGTCACCAATGCTGCTTTTTTCTGCAAGTCCTCAGTCATGGCACCACCCTAGCGGGATCAGCCGGCGGCCCGTCCCCGGAGGTAGTCAAGCAGGACGTGCGCATTGTTCGCTTCGGTGTTCCGGGCGGCGTAGAGGAGGGTGATCCGGGGGTGTGCGCGGGCCAGTTCCAGCAGCGTCTCCACGGCCGTATTGGTGTCCAGTTCAAGCCGGTAGCGTTCGCTGAAACCGGCGAACTGTTCGGGGCGGTGGTTGAACTCCTTGCGCAGCTCCGTGGAGGGTGCCACGTCCTTGAGCCAGAGGTCCACGGCGGCGTTTTCCCTGGCCATGCCCCGCGGCCAAAGCCGGTCCACCAGCACCCGGAAGCCGTCGCCGTCCGCCGGCGGCTCGTAGATGCGCTTCACGCCGAAGGTTGCCCGGAACTCTCCCATGGCCCGCATGCTACCCGTGTTCGCGTCCGCGCGGGCGGGACGGGTTGGGTGGGATGGAAGCGGGCATGAAAGAATTGCCCAATGGCTGAAGACACGCAGGGTACAGACACGCCCACCACCGCCCCCATCAATGTTCCGGACAAGCCGGCCCTCGAAGGCCTCGAAGCCGCGCTCACCCAGCGCTGGCTGGCCGAAGGAACTTACAAGTTCAACCCCGACACCACCCGGGAGCAGGTCTACTCGATCGACACTCCCCCGCCCACCGCGTCGGGATCCCTGCACGTGGGGCACATGTTCTCCTTCACCCAGACGGACGTCCAGGCACGCTACATGCGCATGACCGGCAGGAACGTCTTCTACCCCATGGGCTGGGATGACAACGGCCTGCCCACCGAACGCCGGGTCCAGAACTACTACGGTGTTCGATGCGATCCGGCCATCCCGTACAACGCCGACTACCGGCCGCCCGCCCAGCCGGCCAAGAACCAGCGCGATTTCGACGTCGTATCCCGGCAGAACTTCATCGAACTGTGCGAGGAACTGGCCGTTGAGGACGAGAAGGTCTTCGAAAACCTGTTCCAGACCCTGGGCCTGTCCGTCGACTGGGACCTGACCTACCGCACCATCGATGACACTTCCCGCGCGGTGTCCCAGCGCGCCTTCCTGGCCAATCTCGCCGCCGGGGACGCCTACATGGCCGAGGCTCCCACGCTGTGGGACGTCACGTTCCGTACCGCGGTGGCCCAGGCCGAGCTTGAGGACCGCGAGGTCCCGGGCGCCTACTACCGCTACCCCTTCTTCACCGAAGACGGCGGGAAGATCTTCATCGAGACCACCCGCCCGGAGCTCCTTGCAGCATGTGCCGCGCTGGTGGCGAACCCCGACGACGAGCGGTACCAGCCGCTGTTCGGCAAGACCGTGAAGTCACCGCTGTTCGATGTTGAACTCGAGGTCAAGGCCCATCCGCTGGCAAAGGCGGACAAGGGTTCCGGCATCGCCATGGTCTGCACCTTCGGCGACCTGACCGACGTCACGTGGTGGCGCGAACTGCAGCTGCCCACCCGCGCCATCATGGGCCGCGACGGCCGCATCATCGCCGAAACGCCCGAGTGGATCACCAGCGAGGCCGGCAAGGAGGCGTACGCCGCCATCGCCGGCAAGACTGCCTTCTCAGCCAAGGAAGCCGTGGTGGAACTGCTCAAGGAAGCGGACCTGTTGGACGGTGAGCCCAAGAAAATCACCCACCCGGTGAACTTCTTCGAGAAGGGCGACAAGCCCCTGGAAGTGGTCACCTCCCGCCAGTGGTACATCCGCAACGGTGGCCGCGACGAGGACCGCCGCGAACGCCTCATTGGCCGCGGCAAGGACATCGACTTCCACCCGTCCTTCATGCGCTCCCGCTACGAGAACTGGATTGCCGGCCTGAACGGTGACTGGCTGGTTTCCCGCCAGCGGTTCTTTGGCGTGCCGATCCCCGTCTGGTACCCGCTCGACGCACAGGGCAACCCGGAGTATGACAACCCCATCCTGCCCTCCGACGCGATGCTGCCCGTTGATCCGGCAGCGGACGCTGCCCCCGGCTTCGAGGAGGCACAGCGCGACCAGCCCAACGGCTTCACGGGCGACGCCGACGTCCTGGACACGTGGGCCACTTCCTCGCTGACCCCGCAGATCGTGGGCGGCTGGAGCCGTGACGAGGGCCTGTTCGCCAAGGTCTACCCGTTCGACCTGCGCCCCCAGGGCCACGACATCATCCGGACCTGGCTCTTCTCCTCGGTGGTCCGCGCGGACGCCCTCCAGGACTGTGCCCCTTGGAAGCACGCGGCCATCTCCGGCTGGATCCTGGACCCGGACCGCAAGAAGATGTCCAAGTCCAAGGGCAACGTGGTGGTGCCCACGGACGTCCTGAACGAGTATGGTTCGGACGCCGTCCGCTACTGGGCTGCCTCTGCACGGCTCGGCGCCGACACCGCCTACGAGATCGCGCAGATGAAGATCGGCCGCCGCCTGGCCATCAAGCTCCTGAATGCCTCCAAGTTCGTGCTTAACCTGGGCGCCACCGAAAACTCGGTGCTGTCGGGCGATCTTTCCGTCCTGGCGAACCCCCTGGACCGGGCGCTGCTGGCCCAGCTGGCCGAGGTCGTGGCACAGTCCACCAAGGCATTCGACAGCTACGACTACGCCCGCGCCCTGCAGCTCACGGAGTCGTTCTTCTGGCAGTTCACCGACGACTACGTGGAACTGATCAAGGACCGGGCCTACGGTGCCGCCGGCGAATCGGAGCAGGCTTCGGTGCTGGCCGCGCTGGCCACCACGCTGGACACCCTGCTGCGGCTCTTCGCCCCGTTCCTGCCCTTCGCCACCGAGGAAGTATGGAGCTGGTGGCGTACCGGGTCGGTGCACCGGGCCCAGTGGCCTGCCGCCCTGGAGATCCCCGGCGGGGACACCACCATGCTCGCGACCGTGGGCGTGGCACTCAGCGGTGTCCGCAAGGCCAAGTCCGAGGCCAAGGTCAAGCAGCGCACCGAAGTGCTGTCAGCGACCATCACTGCCCCGGAAGCGCTGACCGCGCAGCTGCAGGCCGGGCTGGCTGATTTGAAGGCTGCGTCCAACGCCCGGGAGATCACGCTGGCCGTGGGCGACGGCGACCTCACGGTCACTGATGTAGCCCTGGCTCCAAGCGACGAGCCGGCCAAGGCTTAGCGCCGGACCTGGAGCCGGGGTCAACCCGGTTCCGGGCAAAGGGGAAGCCCCATCAGCGTTTTGCCGTTGGTGGGGCTTCGACTTTTTCGGCCATCCGGTGACGTGCTCTGATGGTCTGGCAGGATCCGCTGAACTTCAGGTCTTACTACCCCGTCACTGGTAGCTTGCATTCAACTTTGCCGATGGCTGCGTCAACTTACATATCACTGAATCTTTGGTTCCTGCGTCCACTTCTTTCGAAGTGGTAGGAACAATTGTTCTCCTGTGCCGGTCCACGTGCAAGGGCCCCGGGGAAACTACATTCCGGTAGTTTTCCCGGGGCCCTTGCAGGATGTTCGGTGCCCTCGCAAACGGTGCAGCCTGGCGTTTCTAGTCGAACTCCGGGCTTTCCGTGCGGCTGCGCTTCAACTCGAAGAAGTGCGGATAAGCGGCGATGGCCGTGGTGGCATCCCAGATCCTGCCGGCTTCCTCACCGCGGGGAATACGCGTCAGGACCGGCCCGAAGAACGCTGTTCCATTGAAGGCGACCACCGGGGTTCCAACATCCTGGCCCACCAGCGAAATGCCTTCCTCATGGCTGGCCCGGAGCTGGTGGTCGTAGGCGTCCGTGGTGGCGGCGTCGGCCAGGGAGGCGGGGAGGCCGCACTCGGCAAGGGCTTTAGTAATGACCTCGGCCCGGTCTTTTTCCCCCTGGTTGTGGATCAGCGTCCCCATGGCGTCATACAGCGGCTTGATGACCTGCGGCCCATGCTCTTCCCGGGCGGCGATGATCACGCGGACCATGCCCCACGCGTTGTCCATGGATTCACGGTAGCCGGGCTCCAGGTCACGCCCCTCATTCAGGACAGCGAGGCTCATGACGTGCCACTCCGTCTCGATGTCCCGGACGGCTTCCACTTCCCCGATCCAGCGGGATGTGACCCAGGCGAACGGGCAGAGGGGGTCGAACCAGAAGTCGGCTTTGTTCTTTGCAGGTGAAGTCACGAAGGTCCTCTCGGTCAGGCAGACTTACGGCGCTTGGCCACGTGCGGAATCATGGTGGGCTCGGCGCCCCGCAGGACGACGTCCTCGGTGATCACCACGCTGGCCACGTCCTCGCGGCTGGGAAGATCGAACATCACGGGAAGCAGGACCTCCTCCAGGATTGCGCGGAGGCCACGGGCACCGGTGCCCCGCTCCAATGCCTGGTCGGCAATGGCGTCCAGGGCAGCGTCGTCGAACACCAGCTCGACGCCGTCGATCTGGAACATCTTCTGGTACTGCTTCACCAGGGCGTTCTTGGGGGTGGAAAGGATTTGGATCAGGGCGTCCCGGTCCAGGTTGGACACGGTGGTGATCACGGGGAGCCGCCCAATGAATTCGGGGATAAGGCCGAATTTCAGCAGGTCCTCCGGCATGACCTCACCGTAGGAGTCCACCTTCTTGCTGGCCTCGTTGAGCGGGGCGCCGAACCCGATGCCCTTGCGGCCGGAGCGGGAGCCGATGATCTCTTCCAGGCCGGCGAAGGCGCCGGCGACGATGAACAGCACGTTGGTGGTGTCGATCTGGATGAACTCCTGGTGCGGGTGCTTCCGTCCACCCTGCGGCGGCACCGAGGCCACGGTCCCTTCCAGGATCTTCAGGAGGGCCTGCTGCACGCCCTCGCCGGACACGTCGCGGGTGATGGAGGGGTTCTCGCTCTTGCGGGAGATCTTGTCGATCTCGTCGATGTAGATGATGCCCTGTTCGGCCTTCTTGACGTCATAGTCAGCGGCCTGGATGAGCTTGAGGAGGATGTTCTCCACGTCCTCGCCCACGTATCCGGCCTCGGTCAGGGCGGTGGCGTCCGCTACGGCGAACGGAACGTTCAGCCGGCGGGCGAGGGTCTGGGCCAGGTAGGTCTTGCCGCAGCCGGTAGGTCCGATGAGGAGGATATTCGACTTGGCGATCTCGACGTCGTCGTGATGGCCGCCGTCCCCCAGGTTTCCGGACTTTGGGGCATGGCCCGCCTGGATGCGCTTGTAGTGGTTGTAGACCGCGACAGCGAGGGACCGCTTGGCGGGCTCCTGGCCGATGACGTATTCCTGCAGGAAGTCGAAGATTTCACGCGGCTTGGGCAGTTCGAAGCTGCCGAGATCAGCGACCTCCGCAAGCTCCTCCTCGATGATTTCGTTGCACAACTCGATGCATTCATCGCAGATGTAGACACCGGGGCCGGCAATAAGCTTGCGTACCTGCTTCTGGCTCTTTCCGCAGAAAGAGCACTTCAGCAGATCCGTGCTCTCGCCAATCCGAGCCATATATGAACCCCTTAGTATCCTGCTGCCAGGCAGCCCTGCACCATTGCTGAAATCTTTCCCGGCCTGCACGGCCCGGGTTGTGACAACATCCACTCTAGGTCACATTCGGCCCCAAGGGTGGAATGAAAAGGCCGGTGCGGCCAAATGAACTGGACCGCACCGGCTTTCGGTACTGCTACCTCGTGATCGCCTGGGGCTTGATCTTGCGTGAATCAAGAACCTGGTCGATGAGGCCGTATGCCTGGGCCTCGTCGGCGGTGAGGATCTTGTCGCGCTCGATGTCGTTGTTGACCTGCTCCGACGTGCGGCCGGAGTGCTGGGCCAGGGTGTCCTCCAGCCAGGAACGCATGCGCATGACCTCCGCGGCCTGGATCTCCAGGTCGGAGGCCTGGCCGCCCTGGCCGCCGGACAGTGCCGGCTGGTGGATCAGGACGCGGGCGTTGGGCAGCGCCAGCCGCTTGCCGGGTGTACCCGCCGCCAGCAGGACAGCAGCCGCACTGGCGGCCTGGCCCAGGCAGACGGTCTGGATCTCGGGGCGGATGTACTGCATGGTGTCGTAGATCGCCGTCATGGCGGTGAAGGAACCACCGGGCGAGTTGATGTAGAGCGTAATGTCGCGGTCCGGATCCGTGGACTCCAGGACCAGCAGCTGGGCCATGATGTCATCAGCGGAAGCGTCGTCCACCTGCACACCGAGGAAGATGATGCGGTCCTCGAAGAGCTTGGTGTACGGGTCCTGGCGCTTGAAGCCGTAGGGGGTGCGCTCCTCGAACTGCGGCAGGACGTAGCGGCTGGACGGAAGATTCCCGGCTGACCACCCGAAGTTGTAGTTCATTGTGTTTGCTCCTGATCGAAAGGGGTTCTGGATGCCGGTTAGTTCTGGGAGGCTGATTCGCCGGAGGAATCGTTGGACGTTCCGCCGCCGCCTGCCACGGAGCCGGCGTGGGCGGCGATCTTGTCGAAGAAGCCGTATTCGAGGGCCTCGGTGGCGGTGAACCACTTGTCGCGGTCGTTGTCCTTGAGGATGGTTTCAACGGTCTGCCCGGTCTGGTCAGCCGTCAGTTCCGCCATGACCTTCTTCATGTGCAGGATGAGTTCTGCCTGAATCTTGATGTCGGACGCGGTGCCGCCGATGCCGCCGGAGGGCTGGTGCATCAGGACGCGGGCGTTCGGGGTTGCGTACCGCTTGCCCTTGGTACCCGAGGACAGGAGGAACTGTCCCATGGACGCGGCCAGCCCGGTGGCGACGGTTACGACGTCGTTAGGGATGAACTGCATGGTGTCGTAGATGGCCATGCCTGCCGTGACGGAGCCGCCGGGCGAGTTGATGTAGAGGTAGATGTCCTTTTCCGGGTTCTCGGCCGAGAGCAGGAGCAGCTGCGAGCAGATCGCGTTGGCGTTGTCGTCACGCACCTCCGAGCCCAGCCAGATGATCCGCTCCTTGAGAAGGCGGTTGTAAATGTAGTTGTCCTGGGCTGCAGGATCGACGGTCGCCATCCGGGGGGCCTCTGAGTGCTGTGACATGTTTACTTACCTCTCACTGGTGACGGTGACATCACTGAAAATCACTACTTGGACACTAACCGGTTTCACGGGTGTTTTGTTCGCGCACCGACGGCTGTTCGCTGACGGCGCACGATCAGCGAATCAGCAGCGGGCCGCTTCCGGTCCAACGCGAACGGCCCCCGGATCAAAAGGATCCAGGGGCCGTTCGCTGCGGTTCAAAAAGGACTATGCCTTGGCGTCTGCCGTGGTGTCCTCGGCTTCGACAACCTCTGCCTCGGCACCTTCGGTTGCGTCGGCGTCGGCCGCTTCGGCGGCAGGTGCCTCTTCGCCGGCGGGGCGGACGAAGTCGCTCAGGTCAACAGCCTTGCCCTCGGTGTCGGTTACCGTGGCCTGGCCCAGGACGACGGCCAGTGCCTTGCGGCGGCGGACCTCGGAAACCATCATGGGAACCTGGCCGCTCTGATCGATGATCTGGGCGAACTGGTTGGGGTCCATGCCGTACTGGCTGGCGGTGGTGACGATGTAGTCGATCAGCTCGTTCTGGCTGACGTTGACTTCTTCCTTCTCCGCGATGGCGTCGAGGATGATTTCGTTCTGGAAGGCGCGGGCCGTGTTGGCGCGGACCTCTTCGCGGTGCTCTTCGGTGTCGTGCTCGCCGTCACCGTGGCCGTTGCCCTCCTGGAAGTGGGCTTCGAGCTGCTCTTCGACAACGGAGTCCGGAACCGGAACCTCAACGAGTTCCACCAGCTTGTCCAGGACCTTGTCGCGGGCTTCAACACCCTGCTCCACGATTTTCGACTCTGCGGCCTGCTTGGCCAGGTCTTCGCGGAGTTCGGCGAGGGTGTCGAACTCGGAGGCCAGCTGGGCGAAGTCGTCGTTCGCTTCGGGCAGTTCGCGTTCCTTGACGGCCTTAACAACAACCTTGACCTGGGCGGCTTCGCCGGCGTGGTCGCCGCCCACCAGAGTGGTGTTAAAGATGGCGTCCTCGTCGGCACTGAGGCCGGTCACGGCTTCGTCCATGCCCTCAAGCATGGTGCCGGCGCCAACCTGGTAGGACAGGCCGGCAGCGGAGTCAACCTCTTCGCCGTCGATCGTGGCGGTGATGTCGATGGTGAGGAAGTCACCGTCGGCAGCGGGACGGTCAACGGACTTCAGGGTGCCGAAGCGTCCGCGCAGTTCGTCCAGGGCCTTGTCCACGTCGGCGTCGGAGGATTCCGCAGCCGCAACCTGGACCTCGATGCCGGCGTAGTCCGGGAGTTCGATCTCGGGGCGGACGTCAACCTCGGCGGCGAACTTCAGGCCACCGTCGGTGGCGGAGGGGTCGGGAACCTCGGTGATTTCCACCTCGGGACGGCTCAGGGGGCGGATGCCGGACTCCTGCACGGCAGCCTGGTACCAGCCGTTGAGGCCGTCGTTGATGGCGGTCTCCAGGACGTAGCCACGGCCAACCCGCTGGTCGATGAGCTTGGCGGGAACCTTGCCCTTGCGGAACCCGGGGACCTGGATCTGCGACGCAACAGTCTTGTAGGCCGAGTCGATGCTGGGCTTCAGTTCCTCAAAGGGGACCTCAACATTGAGCTTGACCCGCGTGGGGGTGAGGTTCTCGACAGCGCTCTTCACGGTCTAAGTACTCCTGGGTTGTGGGATGGGGTTTTCTGCAAACGCAATGTGTGTCCAGGCCGGCTGGTCCTGGCCGCAGAGTCGGGGTGACAGGATTTGAACCTGCGACTTCCTGCTCCCAAAGCAGGCGCTCTAGCCAAGCTGAGCTACACCCCGTAAGTGCACAGGCAAGTCTACGGTGATACGCGTCGCGATTGCACATTTGACACGTTGGCCATGGATTAGGTTTAGTTGTATCCGGCTTGAACAGCCAGCCCGGAGTTTCCGCTGAGAATCGGATCTTCCTTCGGGGACGTAGCTTAATGGTAAAGCCTCAGTCTTCCAAACTGATTACGCGGGTTCGATTCCCGTCGTCCCCTCCAGGACAACAAAAAGGCCCCTCGATTGAACTGCTCCCCGAAAGTTGGACTGAAAAATCAGTTCTGACTTTCGGGGAGCAGTTTTATGCATGGAAGAAGTTCGTTGTCCGAGGAACAGCGCGAGGCCGCGGTGGCGCTGTTTGAGATCGGGTGGGGCTCCAGAGCTGTAGCAACCAGGCTCGGG